>JAGGYV010000201.1 GCA_021162325.1 Desulfobacteraceae bacterium
GCGTAGCGGTTTTTCAGGCCAGAGATAATACAGATTCGGATGGCAAAGAAAAAAGTCTCACCCATCGTATAAAAATTGGCAAGGCGCACAAATTCTTCGGAATGAGGCGTAGCTTGCTACTCCGCAGTGACGAAGAATGCAGTGCAACCCAAAACCTGAAACAGGCATTAAGTTTTTTGCGAAGCCATCCAAAAGGTTGTTGAAAAACGTTATGAGCGTAGACCAAAGCTAAGATTTGGACAAGGCGAAATTGATCCGAAAAAACGGAGTTTATGCCTATAAATGAGTATTTTGGGTGTCAATTTTAACGCCGTATTGATAAGCGCAATAGGTTTTCAAAAGCTTTTTATTTTTTTACCATGTTATCCATCTTATACGCCGGAAACATAAACGGATAATCGTTTTCTGATGAAACAGCCGGGTAAGCATCATCGTCTTCATTTATTTTTTCAAAGATCGAAAGCGTAACCGTCTTTGTGCCGGTCAGTGTCAGCGTATAAATAGGGCCTGTGAAATCATCTTTTGTTTTACCGGTAATAAAAGATTCACATTTAAGATCCGACACATTGTTAAACAGGTTGTTGATGTCTGAATCCTTGACCGGGTTGCCGTCCGCATCCTGCCAGACCAGTTCGGGGGTGATATTTGCCGGAGGTGTCTTTTCTGTAACGGCTGGCTTTGATTCAGAACCGGGTTCCACCCCAATTTCAACTTCAACCGGTTTTTGCTGCATGCCCAATACCAGATTCCCGTCTTTGTCTTTGATCTCAACCTGATGGATCTCGGATTTTTTGACAATGAGCACGGTTTTATCCCGCAAGTTATCCTTTGTTTGGTCAAACTTGCTTCTGAAATTATCCCGGGCATGATAAATTCGTTTATCTTTTGGCAGTTTAATAAATGTGTGCCGGTTTGACGGAGCAGATTTGCCGATATCAAAGGTGCGCACAATGTTATCGTCAGCTTTCGCCTGGATACTGATTTTGTTTTCCGGATCCAGTTCATAGCGGGGATAGGATTCTGCTTCGGATACCATAGCCGTGACTTTCAGGTCTTTGATAACATCCACCATGGGGTCAATTTTACTTTTGTCTGCCAGATATTTTTCAGGGTAAATCAGCCATTTGTCATCTTTTAGCTTGAGTTCAACAATTTCAAGCCCTTTGGTTATTTTTATAGACGTAATATCAGTGCCTTTAAGCTGTTCAATAACTGGTAATTCATAGTGGGTCCGGTCTGTTTTGTGAACCGCCATGTACGCCGCCAAAGAGGCTATAATGACCCCTAAAATAATGTATTCTTTTTTTGATTTCATGTTTTTCCTTTTTTTACACCACTATATTTAATAATTCTGTAAAAAACTTTTCATGGTGACGAATTACTATTGTATGAAAAAACAACTTGTCAATTATTTCAAAATATTATGGACGAGTTATTTGGAAGTGTTTCCCCCGGTCACCTCCGGGACCGAGCCGAGAAGTAACTTTTAAAAAAAAGTTGAAATATGTTCATGAAAGGCCGAGTTTTTTGTCCGGCAAGTGATGTATTTTGTTATATTTTATAGTAGGGTGGATTAGCGCGTCAGCGCGTAATCCACCAAAAAAAGAATTTTGTCAACCGGTCCATGAAATTTGTCGGATTACGCGCTGACGCGCTAATCCGACCTACGATTTAGCCCACCGTCCATTATGAAGTTACATAGAAGCCATCTGGTTTATTTTTGAAACAGCAACTGAATATTCTTCCGCCGCACGTTTCTTCTCCACCATGTAAACAGCCCTAGAAGGACGATGATCACCGGCAGCCCCACAATATTAAACAGTTTGATGACGTTTTTAGTCGCCACCTCTGTTTCTTCCAATGGGTTAAACTGCTGGATTTTACTTCGCATGGCAGCAATATCATCCCGGCCGTTTAGTGAATCAATGAGATTTAGAATAAACGCGGCGTTCGGGCTTCTGCCTTCGGTATCCAGCAGATTGTCTTTTAACATGGCCGAAGAACCGACAATGCAGATTTTTCCGGGTTTTCCGGCAGGAATAAACGTTTCTTTACTTTTAATCTTTGCCAGTTCCGGGTTCTCTTTTTGAGCCGATGTCTCTGTTTCAGCTTCGGCAGCATCCGAAGCTTCCATTTTTTTTTGCGGGATGTCTTTGCCGTTAAAATAACTGGAGAATTTTCCTTCCAGCAAATACGCCAACGCATAGCTTTTAAATTTTTCGTTTTCTTTTGGCGGCTGGATGAACATAGGGTTTAAATTGATCTGGCCGGTCATTTCCCAGGCATCATCTGATGACGAGATCAGCTGATATGCGCTGATATCGTTTTTCTTGAGGATTTCATTGTCCACAGCCACCGGAGAAACATTCAGTGTGATCAGTCCCTTGATGTTTTTCATAAATCCCAAGTCTTTATTGATATTTTTGTTTTCAATCATGGGTGCAAAATAGAGGTTGCGTTCGCCGCCGCCGGCCTGGGCAGGCATGGTCTGTTTGAAAGAGTTTTTATCCATCACATAAGACGGTTTTACCCGGACGCCATAGTGTGCCAGGAGTTTTTCCAACCCGGTGGCCAGGGGTTTGTATGACGGTCCCATATTAAATTGGAATTGCTGCCGGGGTGGCTGGGTTTGTTTAAACGCATCCGTAAAAATCGCCAGATTGGTTCCCCGCATCAGGGCCTGGTCAATCTGATACAGTTCATAGTCTGTAAATGTTTCCGTAGGCTGGGCAATGATCAGGCAGTTTAAGCTTTCCGGCATCCGGTCATCTTTTAAATTGACCGGTTTTAAGGTATAATTTTCATTCATCAGCGTCTGAAAATTTTGGAGCTGGTCGTTGTTTTGCTGCTGCATCATCATCGGGGCGGCCAGTTCAAGCGTTCCATGATCAGCCAGGTAGCCGATGTCTTCATTAATCCCAATCAGGGATTCAATATTTTCATTGATGATCTCTTCTAAGTTGTCCATATCAATGAGATCATACCGGGTGCCGATAATGGGTATTCGCATAATATTGAGCAGTTGAACATAGGACATCTCCTCACCATATTCCACGCTCAGGCCGATGGCACCTCTTCCGGCGGTAATATTTTTTTCCGGAATATCCGGCCACTGGAGTACCCGGATATCGTATTTTTCAATTAAAGAATCAATTTTGTCGGTTGCCGGATCAATATATTCATATGTCAGCTGGCCGTAGTTGCTGTCATTGAGTTTTGCTACGGTTTCTTTAACGGATGACGGCAGTTGCGGGAGTTCAGTGATTCCGATGACCGGTGCGACATTTTTTACAGAAGACGACATGATCAGCTTGATTTTTACTTTTTCCGGAAGGCTGGCCAGGGTGCTGATTTTGTTATTCAGCTTCCGGATCGTTGTGGTCAGCTTGTATTCGAGGCCGTCTGTTGAGGTAATAGCGGGGATTTGTTCAATAATATCGCCCTGGATCATTACCATGCCCATATAGGCTTTTTTAAATTTCATCTCATCTTGTTCAATCATGCGGATCTCAACCGGATTGATGCCGTAATTTTCAGCCAGTTTACGGTTCTCCATGGCTTTATCGCTCGTCCCGTCTTCCTGTGGACTGACATCATAGAACCGGTAATTAAAATAATTATTGGCGGAAATGGCGTATTCTTCCAGAAGATCCATCAAATAACGTTTGGTGCTGTTATGGGGGGCTGGAAGGTTTTCAGTGAAAAATACATTGATGGTCAGCGGTTCGGACAATTTGGCAACCGCTGTCTTGCTGGCATCGGATAATGAATAAATCCTGTTTTCCGTCAGATCGACTCTGTAAAAAAGGGTTTTGCCGGCTATATTGATCAAAATAATGACCACGGCGTAAATTAAAAATTTTATATAAGTATCTGCTTGAAATTTGCCTTTCATTATCAACTCCTTATTCTTTTTTCTGAAGCGCCAGGTAAGTGCTGTAGAGACTGATGAAAATGATACTGATAAAATAAATCAGGTCCCTCGAATCGATGATGCCTCTGGCAACGTTCCGGAAATGGAAATCCGCGCCAAGATACTCGACAAAGTTTAAAATGGATTCAGGAAAGAAAAAGAGCATTTTATCGATCAGGGTGAGCGCAAAGCAGATGGCCGCACCCAGGATAAATGCGATTATCTGGTTGTGGGTCAGCGATGATGCAAAAACACCGATGGCGGAAAATGTCCCGCCGAGCAGCAGCGCGCCGAGATATCCACCAATCACCGGCCCCCAGTCCAGGTCTCCGATAAAAGCAATGGAAATCGGATACGCTAATGTCAGTAGCAGCATGGCGCCGGTCATGATAAAACCGGCGGCGAATTTGCCGAATATAATATCGGAAAATGTCACCGGCATGGTCAGCAGAATTTCATAGGAACCCATGTTCAGCTCTTCTGCAAACAATCGCATGGTAATTGCCGGGATCACAAAGGCAAAAATAATGGGCAGCAGCGAGAAAAACCCCCGCATATTGGCCTGATCATAGAGGAAAAAAGTGGAAAAGAAAAACCACCCGGTGATGATCAGGAAAATCGAGATCACGATATACGCAATCGGGGAAATGAAATAATCTTTTAATTCTTTTTTCAGAATATGAGTAAATTGCCACATATTATGCTCCTTAATTGACAAAACCATAAAAAGTATCCGGATGGTTAAGTTAAAAGTTTCATATACAAGGCGTAGTGGTTTTTCGGGCTTAAAATCATACATGTAGTATCTTGAAAGACTGAAAAACCGCTACAACGCAGTAGATGGGACTTTTAACGACGCCATCTTAATTAATTTGCCGTGTCAGATCCCTAAATATCGTTTCAAGGGTTTTGGCTTCTTGCAGAAATTCAATGATCACCCAGTCTGTGGCTTTGATTGCTTTATAAATTTTTTCTCTTAAATCCTCAGTCGAATTGCTGTAAGCCTTTATGTTTAAAACACCGTCATCGGTTAAGCCGATTTGTTCAACCTGGTTAATTCCTTCAATAGCGGTTAACGTTTTTTGCACGAATTCGGTTTCCGCATTCAGCAAGGACAGCTGGATGATGGTTTTTTGATCCGCTGCCTGTTTGAGATCTGCAGTGTTCCCATCTGCCACGATTTTTCCCCGGTTGATAATTATGATCCGGTCGCAGGTGGCTTCTGCTTCGCTCAGGATATGTGTTGAGAAAATAACGGTTTTTTCCTGTCCGATTTTTTTAATGATATGTCTGATTTCGACGATCTGGTTGGGGTCCAGTCCCTGGGTAGGTTCGTCTAAAATCAGGATTTCCGGATCATTCATCATGGCGTGCGCCAGGCCGACCCGCTGGTTCAGGCCTTTTGAGAGTTCACCGATGGCCTTGTGCATGATGTGATTAAGACCGCACAGGTCCGCGAGGTAACGCAGGCGGGGATGTCGGTCACTGGGTTTGATTCCCTTGATTTTGGAAACGTATTCCAGGTAATCATAAACCAGCATGTCCTTATAAAAAGGGGAAGACTCCGGCAGGTAGCCAATCATTTGCTTGATTTCCAGCGGGTTGTTTTCAATATTGTAATCATTGACCTGGATAGTTCCGGAACTGGGTTTGGAATAACCGGTGAGCATTTTTAATGTGGTGGTTTTACCGGCCCCATTGGGTCCTAAAAGCCCCAGAATCTCTCCTTTGTTGATTTCAATATTCAGCTGATCCACTGCGCAAAAGTTGTCATAATACTTAGTCAGATTTTCGACATGAATCATGCCATTCACCTCTCCATTGTTATTTATTATTTGGTCTATATGAAATTATTTGAATTGCAAGATAAGCCATTGAAGTTAAACAATAGACTGAAATTATTTGTTTCTGCTCAAAGCCGTCATTTCTTTTTTTTTGTTCGGCTTAATTCTTAAATTATTTCCGCCTTTGTTTCCCTCTGTATCGCGGGGGGGCATAAAGTTGAATTCCCCCGGTTAAGGGGGAATTCAGGGGGAGTATACAGCCAATCCTGACAATAAAATCAAGGTCAGCAAGTATGAGGGGAAAAATAATCCTTCATAATTGTTTTGTCAATAGCAATGTTGTCTTTTAATTTTTTTTTATTGGAAGGAGCGGTTGATTTTAATTTAATATTTCCAGCATGTTGATTTTTTGTAAAGGCATCCTTTATCAAGCAGTATCTCAATATCTTGACCGGGAAGTTGCTTTTGTTTATATCAGCAGTGATTTTTAAAATTTTAAAAATAAAGGATAAAAATATGGAAGCACTGGATCGGTTGATGGATATTATGGATACGCTTCGTGGGCCGGGGGGATGTCCCTGGGATGTGGAGCAGGATCATAAAAGCATTATGAAATGTCTGATCGAAGAAACTTATGAACTGGCGGATGCCATTGAAGAAAATGATACGGATGCTCTGAAGGAAGAACTGGGGGATGTGTTTTTACAGGTGGTGTTTCACAGTGCCATTGCTAAAGATAACAAACGGTTTACTTTAGATGAGGTTATTAATGAGCTGTGTGATAAATTGATTTACCGGCACCCCCATGTGTTCGGAGATGTCAATGTCCGCGATTCCGATGAAGTGATTAAAAACTGGGAACGGCTTAAAAGAAAGGAAAATATCAAAAAAGAGCGGAAATCCATTTTGTCCGGTATTCCCAATACACTTCCGGCATTGCTCAATGCATTGAAAATACAATCGGTTGTGAGTCGCGTGGGATTTGATTGGGAAAACCCGGAAGGGGTGGTCGATAAAATAAAGGAAGAACTTCAGGAGGCTGAGGCGGCCATGGACAAAAAAAATAAAGATCAGATGGAAGATGAAATCGGGGATCTGTTTTTTTCTGTGGTGAATCTGGCCCGGCTGCTGAAAATTGACCCGGAGGCTGCTTTGCGGCGGACTAATAAAAAGTTCTCCCGACGGTTTTATGAAATTGAAAAAGTTGCCAAAGAACAAAATATTGGATTATCTGAAATGCCTTTGAAGGAAAAGGATCGGATCTGGGAGGCGGCTAAGGGGGAAATATGAAAATTAGCCGCTGAATTCGGCCTGTCCTAAAAAGCCAAGCGTAGACCGTTTTTGTTGTTAAAAATTTAATCATATAAAAACTGTCACAGCCCTGAAGGGGCATGACATATTAGCCCGGGGCAACACCCCGGGAACAGATAGAAAATAGATTCAGCCCTGAAAGGGCGCAACATAATTCCTCGTTCCCACGGTCCTTCGTGGGAACCAGAAATAAATGAAATATTTATCCTTTACTGAATTTCCTCAATGGCCAGCGGAAATTTTGACATTTCCTCGCAATGATCTTTATAAAGGACAATCGGATTTTCATAGCGGAAGCCGATATTCTCGTCCGGGCAGGCGTACTGCATGGCACAGATCAGCACTTCATTTTCCTGGTACACATGGTCAGGATTCGTCCAGAAGGGGAATGGCCCGTCATTTAACCCGATGCGCCATTCGTCTCCCAGCATCCCGATGCCATGCTCATAGCCGGGCACCATGTAGTCGGCGAATCCGCCTTGCTCGGAGAAATCCATCATCTGTTCTGCCAGCAAAGACGGGGAGATGCCGGCCCGATAGGTCTCCAGGGTTTTTTTGACGATGCTGATAAAATTGTCTGCATGCCACCGCTGCCGGTCGGTGGCTGGTCCGATCAGATAATTGTGGGAATGGTCGCCCAGGCCCAGTTTAAAGGTGGAATGGATATCCACCATCAGAGGTTCCCCGGCCTGGAGTTCACGCCGTGATGCCGGTGTGCAAGCGCCGCCGGTATATCCGGTGCGGTATCCGCTGGCGATTTCATTGCCGCCGGTAAAAGACCATTCCCATTCACTGCCGGCCCGTCGCATGGCAAGCGCCGCAATGCCGGCGATTTCCGTTTCCGTCATGCCTTTCCATCCGCCATTTTTGATGGCGTCAAAAACCACCTGGTGCCCGACATCCACGATGCGCGAGGCTTCCTTAAACCGGTTAATGGTGCCGGTGTCTTTGATCAGTGCGAGTCTGTCGATAATGGTGTGCGCGTTCACGAGTTCGCAGTCGGACAGCGCCGCATCATACTGCTGGTATTCATAATGGGTCATCCAGCCTTCCGGAAGATAATTGGACATCCCGCTTTCAATGCCCACCCGTCCTTTACCGGACGGCAGAATATCTTTGATAAAATCCGAAATCTGTTCAATCTGGTCCTGGCCGCCCATGGGGGCAAACCCGTATACATTGTCTTCGCCCAGCCAGGAATCATCCGCTGCACGGGCTGCGTCAATCACAAATGTGAATGCAGTGGGCAGGCCTTCCGGGGGGATTACAATAAAACTCCGCCACGGGAAAAAGGCATCCGTGGTCCAGGAGATCGTCCGGAGCCGGGAACCTAAATAAACGTCAATGTTTTCCTTTTGCATTTGTTCCTGGATGTTTTTAATGCGTTGAGGGAAATCGATGAAATATGGATCGTTGGGTTGGGTTGTCATGATATTTCTCCTTTTTAGTATTCCGTGGGAATGGTGGCCAATACTTTGTTCAGCCGGTCGGAAAGGGATGCCAGTCGGAGCGCTTTGACCATATTGCCCTTGAGTTTGAGCTTTAAGGTCATCAACGCCTTTTGGGCGTTGAGTTCACCACGGGTGATTTTTGCAAAAACTTCATAATCGCCGGTAACGGCAAACTCCGGTTTGGGTGATTCCCCTTCGCCGATGAGCATTTCTTCAAATTTGCCGTCCACAAACTTGAAATACAGAAATTTTTCTGATCCATCCGGACAATTTTTGTAAATATTACTCATGGACGAGGTGACGAAATTCATTTTCTCCGGCGGAAGTTCCGTTTTGAGACGCCGTTCCGCTTCATCCCGCCATTGTGGGCTTAGATATTTAAAATTTTCGACCATGGTAATCCTCCTTTTTTGATAGTTGACTAATTTAAAAAAAGTCCAAGGGCAAGCAGGTCCACTGTGTCCTCAAATATTTTATGAATCAGCTTGTCTTCGGTCTTAATATACATCCGGATGATAAACATTTTATAGACCATAAAAATTACTTCAGCCACACGGTCCGGATCGATATCTCGAAAAACATTTTCTGAGATTCCCTGTTTTAAAATCGCTTTAATCAGTTCCACCGAGTTTTGATTAATGTCATAAAAAGGATCTTTTGAGGGAAACATGGGAAAAATCTCCGGGTCGCGGATCAGCACCTGTCGGAGTTCAGAATCTTCAGACAGGTATTCAACGGCTTTAAAGCACATGATTGAAAATTTTAGTTTTACATCAACTTTGCTGTCAACGGCTTCCAGAACTTTTGACTGCCACTTCATGAGGGCATGGGATACGGTCTTATGGTACAGGTCTTTTTTATTTTTTACATACAGGTACAGGTTGCCCTTGGTCATATCCAGGCGACCGGCAATATCATCCATGGTCGTTTTTCGGTATCCGAATTCCGAAAATGCGGACAGGGCGACCTGATAGATGGTTTCAATGTTTTCTCTGGGTTTCATGATACCTCGTCTTAAATAAATGAACAGTTTGTTTATTCGTTTATTTAAAATGTGCCAGGTGTAAAGTCAAGCTTTTTTGTATTGCGATTATTTGTTTAAAATTATATAAAGTTCTAATTATCTAAAGATACAGGTATTAATAGGATAATTCACGTGCGGTTCTCTTAAATTATAAGGGAAAAAAGAAAAGGGATATCCGTTTGGTTCATCTGATCTTGAAAAGGACGTAAAAATAAGAATGACAGGGTATCAGGACAAAGAGATATTTTTTATCAGAAGAAAGAAAAAAAAGAATATTATTCGTGAAATTTATTTGTACGACCAGACGCTGATCAAACGGTTTATAAAAACTGCGGCCTGGCCTGATATGCGTCAGGTCTGGAGGATGGAAGACAATGCGCTTCGGTGTCTTGAAGGGCTGTCGGTTCCGAAAACATACGGATTTGTCGAAAAACAATGCAACGGCGCAATAGAAATTATTTATGCAAGAGAGTACCTGGAAGGGAACCCCCTCGAATTTTTTAGGGCTGAAGATATTGAACCTTTAGCCGGGGTGATGGCTCAGATCCATCAGCGGGGAGTGATTACCCGTGATCCATCCCTTGAAAATTTTATTAAAACAGTAGATGGAAAAATACTTTTTATTGATTTCGGCCGATCCGTTATTTTTAATCCGAAAAATCCGTTGTTTATAGATTACCAGGGCAAGGAGCTGGCGCGGCTGCGCTGCCATGCCTTTTTTGGTGACGATGAATTATACAATCGATTTCAAGAAAAATATTTCGAATTTTTACCCCACAGTGCGGCCTGTCGGTTTTTGATCAAGAAAATCGCTTCGATCAGGTATCGGGAATTTGCTTGGAAGCACATGACCTGTGGCTTGTGAATTTTTTTCATTTTTAATGATTTTTGTTCGAGAGAATAATGAAACTCAAAAAATCGGTCAGGCATAATATCGCATATGCAGGGGTGGTCATTCTGCTTGCCTTTTTCAGGTCAATCCCCAGGCGTACCGGTATTACATTGGGAAGATTGCTGGCATTGATTTTTTATGCAGTTGCCAGAAAACACCGTGAAAATACAATCCGCCATTTGACCATGGCGTTTGGCAATGAAAAATCCGCAGCGGAAATCAGGCGGATTGCCCGTCATGTATTTTTGCATTTCGCAACCGCCGGTGTGGACGCCATACGGATACCCATTTATATCAAAAAAGGCATTGATCGATATATTACGACGAAAAATTTACATTTTCTGGAGCAGGCACATAATCGTGAAAAAGGGTTTTTTCTTCTGACCGGTCATTTCGGAAACTGGGAATTAATGGGGAGGTGGGTAGCACAGAAGGGCTTTTACCCGCACGTGGTTGGCGCGGTTTTATCAAATCCGAAGCTCAATAAGCTCCTGGCTGATACAAGAAATGCGGCTGGCTATATTAATATCGAAAGAGGCAAAGCCGCCCGGGGAATCTTTAAGGCGATCAACGGTGGTTTTCCGGTGGCATTATTAATTGATCAGGATACCCGGGCCAAAGGGGTTTTTGTCGATTTTTTCGGCATCAAAGCCCATACACCCATCGGTCCAGCAGTTTTAGCCGGAAAGCTGAATGTCCCCATCATTCCCATGGCAATGCATTTAAAAAAAGATTTGATCTATGAAATGGAATCTTTTGAACCCATTTACTATATCGACACCGGTGATAAGGAAAAAGATATCATCGCCCTCACCCAAAAGTGTTCGGATGTATGTGAACAAATGATCCGGCAGCATCCGGAACAATGGGCCTGGATGCACAGACGCTGGAAGAAGCAGCCGGGTGATGTGCTTAAAAAGAAATATATTTGGCAAGTCAACAGCCCGGTGGTAATTAAATCCTGAATTCTATTGGTTTTCAATCTCGTTAAGTTTGATCCGAGCCTCTTCATTGTCCGGGTTTTCTTTAATTTCAACGATCAGCTCATCAATTGCTTTTTCTTTCACCCCTTTTCGATAATATTCCATGGCCTGGTGATAATGGGATGGGGTTTTTTCTTTTTCTATGTTTCTGGCGTCAATGTATTTGGCATGGGCTGCGGCATTGGCCGGATCGATTCTGATGGCAATCTGATAAAAGGCGATTGCATCGTCAATTTCACCTTTCTCATAATACACATCTCCCACTTTCAAGGCATCTGCGGAATCTTCAATATTCCACTGCTTCATGCGGTCGCGGTCCCGCTGCTGAAGTTCAAAATCAAAGTTTTTCATTTGATTCACTTCATCGGCCACACCGGTCTTGTCATGTTTAAAAATAATATTGGTGTCTTCGGAAAATCCAGATGCCGGCAACAGGCAAATGACCAGCAGGGTGAGTATAGATTTAATAATATGAGATATTTTCATAAAAACCTCCTGAAATTAAAACGATTAAAACCCAAAAAAGGTGGCACATGATATTTTAGCGTTCCTGATGATTTTAAATATATGGCAAAGGGACTACACATGTCAAATTGATATGAATGAATCACCATGAAAAGCTTTTTATTGATTTGTTTTTATGGTAATAATTATTTTTCGGTTAAAAATCGGTCATTAAATGCTTTGTTATTTAAGGGTCGGAGAATGAAGAAATTTATGTTACAAATGTCAGGAGCAAAAAGAACTTTAAATTATCCGCAGGGAAAATTTTAATGTCTGATTAACCCCAGCAACAGGAGTGTATGATGAATGTAAAGATGAGATTCTTTTGGCCCTTTCTGCTATTGGTGATTTTTATCCTGCCAGCATGTACGTCAATGAACGTGCCGCAGATAATCAAGGCGACGGATTTGGGACGACTCAATGAGATTAATCAACTGCTGGGGCAGGGTGTTGATGTGGATACCGCCACACCGGAAGGCGTGACACCGTTGTTTATCGCCACGGCAAGAGGGTTTGAAAAGATTACAAAACGCCTGATCGAATCCGGTGCAAATGTTAATGCTGTCATTCAAGTGACATTCGATTATGAAGGCGAAACCGTATATCAAGGCTGTTCTTCATTGTTGGCCGCTGCGGCAAACCGACGTACGAATATTGCTAAAATGCTGATCTCCCATGGTGCCGACGTGAACGCTGCCGATATTAATGGTTCCACACCGATGATGGCCGCCGCCGCCCAGGGAGATAAGGAGATGGTTAAAATACTCATTGAAAATGGTGCGGATTTAAATGCCGGGACGGTGACGGCATATGAATACGCAGGTGAACCGGTTTTCAAAGGCGCTACTGCGTTGATGGGGGCGCTGGCAATGAAACAGAATGCCAATGCCGCCCTGCTGATTGAAAACGGAGCAGATGTGAATGCAAGACTGGAAAATGGTTCCAACGCATTGATGATATCTGCGTCATACGGCGATAGTCGGATGGTGAAATTCCTGCTGTCAAAGGGCGCAGACACAGAGGCCAGTTTGAAAGAAGATTTTATGGTGAAGGGGAAACCCGCATATGAAGGTGGTACCGCCCTGATGGCAGCGGCTGACATAGGGGATGCCGAAAGTGTGGTCGCACTGATCGTCGGCGGGGCGGATGTCAATGCCGTGACCAAAAATGGTGCCACCGCCTTGATGGCAGCGACAGCAAAAGGCCATCTGGCGGTGGCGAAGGTGTTGGTGGCCAGTGGGGCGGATGTCAATGCCCGGACTACGGAAGCGTTTACCATTGGTAAAGATCCGGTTCCCAAGGGGACAGCGGTTATGAACGGTGCCGCTTATAATGGGCATTATAAAATTGTTCAGTTGCTCATAGACAATGGTGCAAAGGTTAATTCCAAGGATGATGACGTGGCGATCGATGCCCTGTTTCTGGCGGCTGAAAAAGGGCACATTAAGGTGGTAAAAATATTGATTGATAATGGCGCTGATGTATGGTCGGAAACTAAAATGGGAACCGCGCATGGCGTGGCCTTGCATTTTGGTCATCCGTATGTTGCGCAATGCATCAATGATGCCCGGAAAAAAACGAAAGTGGACCAGGAAGAAGAATGATCAGGCTGTAGGTGTCTGGCGGATTGATTCCTATGTAGCGATAACCCGATAAATATGATCTGTGGGCGATGAATAAAGATATAATTGAAAAACGCGATCAGGAAGTGGTTGAGAAGTTCCGGGCGGTTGTTGCAACCAAGGAACGCCGGAAAAAAAAGGCCCAAATCAGATTGGTTGGGGGGCTGCTGGTTTTCGGTTGTGTGGGGCTGATTTTTTTATACAAACAATTTATCCGTCCCCCGGTTCCGATATCACCTATTTATAAATCAAATATAACCGTTTTAAACCGAGTGGGTGATGGACCTGTGTTGCCTGACACAAAAATGGATATCCTCCCTCTGGTACCGGATAAAATACAAATAGCGGCAGTTGAAAAAGAGATATATCCGCAATCTTCAGAACCGGGTAAGCTGTCTGCGGAGTCGTCATTACCTGAAAAAGTGAGTTCTCCGGAATCCGTTCCGGTCCTGACGCCTTATGTGAAAACGTCAGGGAAAAAGGGACTTTCTGTGATTCCAATGCAACCGGCCCTGGAAACGGGCATCCGAATCGCGAAAATTGTAACCTGTTATGGGGTTAAAGATAGAAGGGCTGTGACCCGACAAAATGTATTTTCATTGAAAGAGGGTGCAAAACCTTATGTGTGGATGGATGTGCGCTCAACAAAAATACCGTATCAACTCCGGCATGTATACTATCTCAATGGGCGAAAATATTGTGCGGTCCCTTTGGAGATAAATTATCCTCGGATGCGGACATGGAGTAATGTGACACTGCGAAATCGGAATGAAGCCGGGCAATGGCGAGTGGATGTGATCTCAAGAAAAGGGGAAATCCTTGCTCAGGCTCAATTCACGGTAGTCCCATAGTCCCGGATAAACCGTCACCAATAAATCAATCATCATAGAGATCTATGTCCGGATACAATTCTTTGGCACAATCCGGGCAGATGCTGTGGCTGAAATCAGCATTCGAATGTTTGTGAATATAGGATTCAATCTGGCTCCAGTATCCCTTGTCATCCCTGACTTTTTTGCAGTTGGCGCAAATCGGAATTAGACCGCTTAATGTCTTGACTTCATTTAAAGCTTTTTGCAGTTCACTGATCAGGTGTTCTTTTTCTTTTTCCGTTTGTTTGCGCTGTTCAATATCAAGTGATAGTTGTTCATTTAAATCCATCACCTGGGTTTTTTCTTTTTGCAGATCATCTAA
>JAGGYV010000170.1 GCA_021162325.1 Desulfobacteraceae bacterium
ATATTCAATATTCAATGTTCAATGTTCAATGTTCAATATTCAATGTTCAATATTCAATGTCTTATACCCACTTGACCCGTTTATCATCTGATTTTTTCGCAGAAACGACTTCACCGATAATATAAGCTTTCTCATTCATTCCCGCAACGCGCTCAACAACGTCCTGGGCGAAATCTGCCGGCACAACAGCGATCATACCGATCCCATTGTTGAACGTCCGCCACATCTCTGAATCTTTGATATTTCCGGCATCCTTTAAAAAACCAAATACCGGCGGAATATCCCATGCACCGCTTGAGATTTCTACGTTAACGGATGACGGCAGGACTCTGATGACATTCTCTTCAATGCCGCCGCCGGTAATATGGGCCAAACCGTGAATCGGCAAATCCTTGATCAGGCGCAAAATAACTTCAGTGTATATTTTGGTGGGTGTAAGCAATTCCTCACCCAGCGTTTTCTCAAACTCCGGGATATAAGCATCCACCTTGAATTTTAAAACATCAAAACAGACTTTACGGACCAGGGAATATCCATTGCTGTGAAGCCCTGATGACGCAATTCCGACCAGCTTATGTCCAACACGGATCTCGGAATTATCCACGATTTTATCGTTATCAACGATTCCGACGGAAAAACCGGCCAGGTCGTATTCGCCCTTGTTATACAACCCCGGCATTTCTGCGGTTTCGCCACCGATCAAAGCACATTGAGACTGGCAGCAACCCTCGGCAACGCCTTTAACAATATCTGCGGCGACAAGAGGATTTAACTCCCCCATTGACAGATAATCCAAAAAAAAGAGCGGCTTGGCACCCTGGACCACCACATCATTCACACACATGGCCACCAGATCAATACCAATGGTATCGTGCTTGTCCATCAGAAAAGCGATTTTTAATTTTGTTCCCACGCCGTCCGTTGCACTGACAAGTACCGGACGTTTATATTCAGCAGTATTTAAAGAGAACAGACCGCCAAATCCGCCGATCTCACCCATCACCCCGGACCGGGGCGTTGTGGACGCAATTTTCTTTATTGCATCCACAAATACATTTGCTTTATCAATATCCACGCCAGCATCGGCATAAGTTAATGACTCTTTAGATTTACTCATTGATTTATCATTGCCCTGATTAAATTTTTTCAATTACTAAAAAAATAGATTTGATAACGTAATCAGCTCTAAAAGTCAAAACAATTTTTTTGACATAACCAGTTTAGTGGTGTAATTAGACACAACAATATTCATTATTATCTATACGTAATCATAGAAGAGGTTGAACATGCAAACTTTCTCAAGGCTGAACCGACTCCCGCAATATGTTTTTGCCGCAGTCAATAAAATTAAAATGGATGCCCGGCATGCCGGTGAAGATATTGTGGATCTGGGAATGGGAAACCCGGATTTAGCGACCCCCCAGCATATTGTCGACAAATTGACAGAGGCGGCACAAAAACCTCAGAATCACAGATATTCTGCCTCAATGGGAATCAGAAAACTAAGAATGGCCATTGCGGACTGGTATAAACGTCGCTATGATGTTGATATAGACCCGGAAAACGAAGCAATTGTTACCATTGGCGCCAAAGAAGGTATCTCCCATTTAATGCTGGTGGCCACCGGTCCCGGCGACGTGGTATTATCCCCGAACCCGACCTATCCGATTCATCCATATGCATCAATCATATCCGGCGCGGATGTCCGATATGTGCCGTTGGGTCCGGACACAGATTTTTTTGAAAACCTGCTCGCCACCACCAAACAGTGCTGGCCCAAGCCTAAGGTACTCATTCTCTGTTTTCCGCATAATCCGACCACAGTAACCGTAGAGCTTGAGTTTTTTGAAAAAGTGGTCGCATTTGCCAAAGAACATAATATCCTGGTCATTCACGATTTTGCTTACGCAGACATCGTTTTTGACGGCTATAAACCGCCCAGTTTTCTTCAGGCCAAAGGTGCCAAGGATGTGGGGGTAGAGTTTTTTTCCTTATCCAAAAGCTACAGCATGGCCGGCTGGCGTGTCGGATTTTGTGTAGGCAATGCGGAAACCGTCGGTGCCTTAAGACGAATCAAAAGCTATCTGGACTATGGCATCTTTCAGCCCATCCAGATTGCTTCAATTATCGCATTAAATGGTCCTCAGGAATGCGTTTCCGAAATTTGCGAAACATATAAAACCAGAAGAGATGCGCTTGTTAACGGATTAAATCGGGCCGGGTGGGAAATCACCCCCCCCAAAGCCACCATGTTTGTCTGGGCAAAAATTCCAGACCAATATATTGATATGGGGTCAGTCGAATTTTCCAAAATGCTGATCCGCGAAGCCAGGGTAGCAGTTTCACCAGGCATCGGTTTTGGTGAATATGGCGATGAATACGTCCGATTTGCTTTGATTGAGAATAATATGCGCATCAATCAGGCGGTCAGAGGCATTAAAAAGATTTTGTAACTAGTATCCTAACCCGGATAAATCGGAAAAGTTAAAAGTGAACTAAAGTTTGAAGTGAGCTAAAGTTATGGTTAATGCCTTCGGCATTTTCAATTTTTATATTAAAAATGATCGCGCGTTTTGCGCAGTCCACAACTTTAGGTACTTTAGATCACTTTAGTCACTTCACACTTTTTGCGTTTTTTAAAAAGTGTGCCAAAAAAACACAAAAATCAGAGAGAAGAAACTATCTAAAGGAATAAATTTTATGAAAGAAATCAAAGTCGGCATACTCGGCCTGGGAACAGTCGGTACCGGGATCGCAAAGATTATTTATGACAATGCGGAACTGATCACATCCAGACTGGGTGCAAAACTGACCCTGAAAAAAGCGGCTGACATCGACCTTAAAACAGACCGCGGAATCAACTTTGATGATGGCATTCTCACAGATGATGCCTTTAAAGTGGTCAATGACCCGGAAATCGATATTGTTATTGAAATGATCGGCGGTGAAACCATTGCCAAAGATCTCATCATCAAAGCCATTGATAACGGCAAGCATATTGTTACAGCCAACAAGGCTTTGCTTGCATCTCATGGAAACATGCTGTTTAAAGCCGCTGCTGAAAAAGGTGTTTCCATTGCCTTTGAACCGAGTGTGGGCGGGTGCATGCCGATTATTAAAACCATCAGAGAAAGCCTGGTTGGCAATCATATTCAATCCATTTCCGGGATCTTAAATGGGACGTGCAACTATATTTTATCAAAAATAACCAGCGAAGGAGCTGCATTTGAGGACGCCCTGACTGAAGCCCAGGCAGAAGGGTTTGCCGAAGCGGATCCGACACTCGATATCGAAGGTTATGACACGGCCCACAAACTGGCAATTCTTTCATCCATTGCCTATGGCGCTGAAATCAACCTCAAAGATATCTATGTTGAAGGGATCACAAATATCACGGCCATGGATATTGAATTTGCAAACCAGTGCGGTTACACAATCAAACTGCTTGCCATCACAAAGCTGACAGAAAATGCCATTGACGCCAGGGTCCACCCGACCATGATCCCGTTTTCCAATCCCCTGTCCAATGTCAACGGATCATTAAATGCCGTGACCATTGCCGGGGATGCGGTGGGAAACATGATGCTTTACGGGCATGGCGCCGGGATGATGCCGACCGCCAGTGCTGCGATCAGCGACACCATTGATATCGCCCGGGACCTGTTAAACGGCATTCATACAAGAGTCCCGATGCTTTCCTTTAAAATGGACAAAATAAAAAAGATTCCGACTCAGCCGATTGATGAAATTTCAACATTTTATTACATCAGATTTTCCGCCCTTGACCAGCCAGGTGTGCTTTCAAAACTTTCCGGCATTCTGGGCGATCATAAAATCAGCATCAAATCCGTTCATCAAACCGAACGAAAATCAAACGGTGCGGTGCCAATTTTTATGCTTACCCACCTGGCAAAAGAAGCTGAAATCCAAAAAGCATTGTCTAAAATTTCATCTTTGGACATTATTACGGATGCACCTTCTTTGATCAGGATTGAAGGATCAAATTAACTCAAAACCCGCTTAAAAAACTCATCAAGGATAAAAATACATGCATATCATCTGTTCGGATCTGGAAGGTGTCTTTGTGCCTGAAATCTGGATTAATGTGGCAAAAAAAACCGGTATCGAAGAACTCAGACTGACCACGCGCGATATCTCTGATTATAATGTTTTAATGAAAAAACGTCTGGCTATCTTAGATGAACACAAACTAAAACTAAGCGATATCCAGGCAGTGATTAAAAAAATTGATCCCTTAGAGGGCGCAGTTGAATTCTTAAGCTGGATACGGAAAAATTATCAGATCATCATCGTGTCAGATACATTTGTGGAATTTGCCAGCCCGTTGATGGAAAAACTGGGTCGCCCTACCCTGCTCTGCCACTCCCTGATTGTTGAACCGGACGGGTTTATTTCCGGCTACACATTAAGACAGCAAGACGGCAAACGTAAGGTCGTCAAAGCCTTAAAAAGTTTAAGTTATCAGGTTCTGGCGTTTGGTGATTCATATAACGATATTAACATGCTAAAAGAAGCGGACACATCATTTTTATTCAGACCGCCAGCAAACGTTATTGATGAATTTCCGGAAATCCAGCCGACCAATGACTACAGCCAGTTAAAAGAATGGATCATAGATGCGACTGCTTAACCCTTCTACCTTAAACCTGTTTTGTAAATGATTGACATCAAAAAAACCGACAGTGGTATATGTTTTAAAATTTATGTGCAACCGAAAGCATCCAAAAATTCAATTGTCGGTCTGCATGATGATGCATTGAAAATCCGCCTGACCGCCCCGCCGGTTGACGGGGCAGCCAACAAACTGTGCATTAAATATCTATCCAAGATTACAGGAATTTCCAAATCAGCTTTTGAAATCACATCCGGTCACACAAGTCGTAAGAAACAAATTCTGGTTCAATGTCAAAGCAACAATCTATCCCCTGATGAAGTCCTCAGAAAAATCAAAAAACTGATCACCACAAAAACATCTTGACAACATCACAATTATACAGCTATAAGATTATTCTTTGATGCGGGGTGGAGCAGTCTGGTAGCTCGTCGGGCTCATAACCCGAAGGTCTCAGGTTCAAATCCTGACCCCGCTACCACTAATAAAAATAAAGGGTTACGATTCATTTCGTAACCCTTTTTTTATTGCCAAATTTTAACTTTCCAACCCTATTTCCAACCCAGACCACTAAAAAATATATCGCACGCCAAAAATAATAATATTCCCACTCAAACCACTTAAACGTATCTTAACCACAAAAAAAACCGGATCAACTTTTCAGTTAACCCGGTTTTAATTTCGATATCATTTTTTTCAACCCTCCGAATAAGCCCCTTCTGATACAAATCCATTATAATTCACCGCAATATTTTTTTTGTACCAACAACAATTTCTACAAAATAATCCCTTCCGCCCTACCCCCCCTTCAAAAAAAAACTTGACAATGACACTTATTATGTCAAGAATAGATGTCATGAAAAACAAACAAAAAATATTTACTCTGGAAGAAATTGGTACGCTGGTTGAAATGAATAAGCGGAAAATCCGCTTTTACATCCAGAAAGGCTTGGTTGACAGACCAGACGGGACCGGAAAAGGGGCCTTTTACACGCATCGGCACCTTGAGCAACTCCTGACTATCCGCAAATGGAAGGACGCTGGTTTGTCTCTTGAACGGATACAGGAACTGATTGGGGATGAAAACCAGACATCGGAGCCCGGTAAACCCATTCCACCGCCACGGGCTAAAAAGCCCGGCTCAATTGAGGTTTGGAGCCATCTTTATATTGAGAACGGGGTTGAATTGCATATTGAACCACAGCGGTCCGGCTTGACTCCGGAACAGGTCCGTACTTTATGCCAGGCAATCGTCGAACAATACAGAAAAATAAAGAAAGAGGAGAAATGATCATGTATGAACAGCCTGCTTATGGACTTCAAACAACCGCCGGAGAAAATATTGTTCTGCAATCGGTAAACGTTGAGGTGGCTTTCAGCAATCTTCTCTGCGAGACATCCATGACTCAGGTCTATCAAAATCAGGAGAAAAAACCGATTGAAGCGGTCTATACCTTTCCCCTGGCCAGCAATGCCGTCTTGCTGGACTTAAAAGTCACCATCGGAAACAGGGAATTGCAGGGAAAAGTGGTCGAAAAAGCCTCAGCGGAGGAACAATATGAAGAGGCCATCACGGACGGTGACACTGCCATTATGCTTGAACAACTCCATCCAGGTCTTTACACCATGAATGTCGGCAATCTCATGGCCGGTGAGGAATTGTCAATAACAATCATATACACAGAGCTATACTCCTGGCAGGGAGACACGCTCCGATTTCTCCTCCCCACTACCATTGCCCCCCGCTATGGCAGTACAGAAAGCGCAGGCCTGCAACCCCATCAGACCCCGGAATATGACTTGCTGAAGGAAAACCGGTTTCAACTCAAACTGACTATTTCAGGCATCCTGGCAGATGCGGTTATTGACAGCCCATCCCATCAAATTGTCATTACAAAACCTGGTAATATCGCAATTGTGACCCTTGCCGCCGGAGAAGCATACATGGACCGGGATTTCATTTTAAACATTCAATCAAACCAGGATAAAAAAGATGTGGCTATAGTTGACTGTGATCTTGATGGCGGATTTGTCGCACTCGCCTCCTTTGCCCCGCAATTGCCAGTACCGGATAAAATATCCCCCAGAAGCGTTAAAATTGTAGTGGATTGTTCCGGATCAATGGCCGGTGATTCCATCAATCAGGCCCGGCAGGCAATCAGTGATATTTTGAATCAGCTTCGGCCGGAGGACCATTTCAATCTCCTTGCTTTTGGCAGTACAGTCAAAACCTATTTTGACCGCCAGGTCCTTGCAAACAAAAAAAACATCACAAAATTGAAACGTCTACTCCGCAGTCTTGACGCCGACATGGGTGGTACTGAAATACAACAGGCACTCCAGGCAACGGTTCAACTTCCAGGCCCGGCAATCCCTCAGGATATCCTGCTGATTACCGATGGGGAGGTCTGGGAAAGTGACAAAATTATTAATATGGCAAAAAAATCAGGCCACCGCATTTTTACAGTTGGCGTCGGCAGTTCGGTATCTGAGAGCTTTGTCCGTCAACTGGCAAAAGAGACCGGCGGCGCGTGTGAATTGGTCGCGCCTCAGGAAAAAATGGCTGAGAAAATTGTCCGCCATTTCAAAAGGATCTATCTTCCACAGGCAAAAGATGTCGTAATTCGCTGGCCAGTGGAGCCTGTTCGAGTTGTGCCTCGGGATATCGGGCCGGTGTATGACGGCGACACCCTGCATGTATTCGCCTGCTTCAAAGAAAAACCATGCGGGTCGGTAATTCTTGATATGACCTTGGCAGACGGACAGACAATTTCCCAGACCGCCACTCCGGAAGACCCAAAAAACACTACAAAAGACAATGCCATTCCCGGTGCTCTTACCCGCATTGCAATGAATCAGGCCTTGTTTGAGGAAAAAGAAAAGAACGCAACGGAATTGGCCGTAAAATACCAGCTTATTAGTTCCTATACCAATTATATTGTGGTGGATGTGCGGAATAAAAATGCAAAAGGAGAGCAATTACCAGCACTACGAAAAGTGCCGCAGATGATGGCCGCTGGCTGGGGAGGAGCGGGCACGGTGATACGGGAAAGCAGCAAATTCTATAATTCTCCCTTGTTCTGTAAAAGTAAGCCTGAACTTCCGATGTCATACAGTCTCCAGTCAAAACCGGAAGTGAAACACAAAAGAATACAAGCAACCACGCCGATTCTCTTTATCCAAAACTGCAATGATTTCCATGCAAACAAACTCTGGCCGGATCTTCAAATTGTAAGTTTTTACGACCTTCTGGAGTGTCGTCTGCCGAACCGGATACTGACTGTGATGGCAAACATCAATTATGAGCATGCCCCTGATATTTCGGAAGAAGTGATAGTGGTTGTCTTCTTATCCACTTTGGAACGATCTGAAGTTGGCAAGTATTTTAGCCAAAACTTTCACCGGGCGGTTAAAAAAAGATTAAAACAGCTGAGTCCGGAAGAAAGGATTGTCACCATGATAACCGAGGCCTTTGCCGATATCAGTAAAGATGACTGGGGGCCAAACTATCCTCTGGAAAATGAGGATAATCAGGAGGCAAATAAAGCTCATGGATAAAAAAAATTCTTACACACCGCCACAACAACCCGGGCAAAATCCTTCTATCTCTGATGCCGAATTTGACCGCCTTCTTGAGTATGGATGGGATCAAATTGCTTTGTTCTCATATGAGTCCTACACAAAGTCAGGTCGTGGTGTAGTCTTTTTTAACCGTCAGCGGTATGAAAAAAATATCCTGAAAGACGGTGTGGATCTTGGATATGCAGTCTATGAACCTGATAAACTGGACCCAGAAACATCCTGCCTGATCGAAGATTATGACTCGAAATAGGAAATTGTTTTTCAGTTTCTGCGACCGGACGGCCATATTAGAACCACCAGAATTGGGACCTTCCCGCAAAAACATAAACCCTTGGGGCATTTTTTTTCGAGCGGTTGATGATGGATGAAACAGAGACAGAGGATTTAAAATGAAAGACGGGTTGAAATATATTATCGGGAAAAAAATCACATCAATAATTGTGGCACGAAAAGAACCACCGGATCAAAGGAGTCATGTGTTTTTTATCTTTTCTGATGAATCCAGCTTTGAATTTTGGGGACCAAACTTCTCCTGCGTCAGTGGTCTTTATTACGGCGGTATAGAGTATGCAATAAATTATACCAGGAGTCTTGGTGCTAAAATCATCAACATTTATCCGAAAAACTTAATACCTGAAACGGCCAAAAATCACACCCGAGAAAAAGCTGCAAGAATACGGACCCTGGAACGTCTCAGTTACATCCTCGAATGTGTGGCTTTAGACTACCTTGGCGAAGCAAAGACGGAACTGCTATCATTATCGAATTTATTATGCTCAGACAGCCAAT
>JAGGYV010000155.1 GCA_021162325.1 Desulfobacteraceae bacterium
GGAATAACCTTTAAAGGCCTTGTCGTAGACAGCCACACCAAATGGCCCGTTTTCGATATCTCCTTGAATGCATGACCGGTATCCGGCTTCAAGGCCATTTTTCCCGGATACGTGGGTGCCGTAGCAGGAAATCCGGTCGGTGATGTCCTGGTTTAACCCAAGCCAGACAATGAAACTGGAAATGCTGGGACGAAAACGTTTTAATTGATCAAAATACTCAGTGGGAACTGAATTTTCCGGCAACATTTTTTCAAATGTGGTCAGCGCACTGGCATTGCTGACCACGGCTTTGGCGGCAATGGTCGTCTTGTCGGACATTTCAATGCCGGTGACCGAATTGTCTTTGACGCTGATTTTTGTCACGGTCTTATTATATAAAATTTTTCCGCCGACTTTTTCAATCTCTTGTGCCATGGCATTGCTCAAATCCTGGGAGCGCTGCTTAATGTAATATGAGCCGTTTCTCAGGTATCCGCCGGTGGCAACCGAATAATAAAATGCGGAAAGCTGTGAAGGCGGCAGGCCGTAATATCCCCACAGGCCGGCCAGAGCATCTTTGAGTTTTTCGCTTTTAACATGTTCATTCAACATGTCGGCTAAGGTTAAATCTCTGACATGCCACATTTTTCTGTATTGAAGCGGGAAAAAGAGTTTAAAGAATTCTCCGCCATTACGGTGCAGTTGGTCGACTTCATCGGTGATGCCGATCATTTCATTTACAAATGATTGGATACCGTCTGCTTCTTCCGGAAAATGCGATGACAGTCTTTTGATATAAAGGTCCGGATTTCGTTGGGGAACATTGATATCAAAATCAGGCGTTTTCAGGCAGTATATATCCGGCAGTTCGGCAAATTCCAGCCGGTCATAGACGCCGATATTCCTTAAAATCCGTTCAACGGAATTGTTTTTAACCGTTGTCCCGTGCAGCGATACTTCAAACGTGAATTTTCCGGCGGCCCGGTCAAATGATGTGGCATAACCGCCGGGAACGTAATGCTGTTCAATAACGGTGACGGGTATTCCCTGCCGGGCAAGGTAAGCCCCGCAGCACAGCCCCCCGAGTCCGGCACCTATGATGACTGTCGGGTAACCGGTTGGCGGGCCCATGTTCGCAGCCATGGCATTGACTCGTTTCCAGTCCAGGGCAAGGGTGGCGGCCGTCATGGCCGAAATGGTTAAAAAGGAACGTCGTGAAAATTGTTTTTCAAACATAAATTTCCCCATATATGATTGAATACATTTAATCCGGTGTTCTTGTAAAAGTATTCGATTTTATCAAACATTTCAAGCTATTTTCCAGTAAAGGATTTCCTGGTAGTATGGTATCGCAATGCCTGTAAAAAAAATTAAAAAGGTTGAGAATAAAATGTTTTAAGGAGATTATACGCTGGTCATAAGTAATCATAAGAAAAATAGGGATAAAAAAGTAAAAAAAGTAAAAAAAGGAATATGAAACCCTTATGAAAAAAAGTTATATGGGTAAAATTTTAATGGTTGATTTGGGGACCGGCGACATCAGGGAAGAAACGATTTCCGATGATGTTTATGAAAAATATCTGGGCGGTATTGGTCTGGCAGCCAGGGTGCTGTATGACAGGATTCCCGCAGGGGCCGATCCCCTTGGGCCGGATAATATGCTGGGATTTGTTTCCGGCCTGCTCACCGGGTCGGGATCGGTTTTTACCGGCCGATGGATGGTTGCCGGTAAGTCGCCTTTAACAGGCACCTGGGGAGATGCCAATTGCGGCGGGAATTTCTCGCCGGCCATTAAAAAATGCGGCTATGACGGTATTTTTTTTACCGGTATCAGTCCCAAGCCCGTATACTTGTTTGTAAAGAACGGAAAACCCGAATTAAAGGATGCCGCCCATGTGTGGGGAAAAGATGCAGTGGAAACCGAAGAAATTCTTCTGGCTGAATCAAAGGATAAAAAAGCAAAGGTGGCCTGTATCGGACAGGCCGGAGAGAATCTTTCTCTGATTGCCGGTATCTCAAATGACAGGGGTCGGATTGCCGCTCGTTCCGGGCTGGGAGCGGTTATGGGTGCCAAACGGTTGAAAGCACTGGTTTTAGCCAGCAGGGAGGTTGTCCGGGCCAATGATCGGAAAGAAATAAAAAAATTGTGTTTTAAAACACTGGCTTTCGTAAAGGTGCAACCACCGCTGAACAAAGGGTCTCTGAATGCGTATCTGGGAAAAGCAATGCGCATGTTCCCCGGCCAGGTTGCGTTAGACGGTATGCTGTATAAGATGATGCTCAAAAAATGGGGCACTGTCAGCATGAACCAGTTGAGTATTGAAGTCGGAGATAGTCCTGTCAAAAACTGGGACGGTTCGTATAAGGATTTTACCGGCCGTAAATCAGCCCCCATCAATCCGGATGTTTTTATTGACTGTGAAGTAAAGAAATATCATTGCGCATCATGCCCGCTGGGGTGCGGCGGAATATGTAATATCAAGGATAAAAACAACACGTTTGAAGAAACCCACAAGCCGGAGTATGAGACGGTTCTTGCGCTGTCCGGACTGCTGCTAAATGAAGATGCGGACAGTATTTTTTATTTAAATGAACTATTAAACCGTGCGGCCATGGATACCATTTCTGCCGGCGCGACCGTTGCTTTTGCCATTGAGTGTTTTGAAAACGGGATTTTAACATTAGAAGATACCGATGGATTGGCGCTTACCTGGGGGAATACAAAAGCGATTGTGGCCCTGATTGAAAAAATGATCAAGCGCGAAGGGTTTGGTGATCTGCTGGCAGACGGTGTTAAGAAGGCCGCCGAAAAAATTGGAAATGGGGCGGACAGATACGCCATGCATGCCGGCGGTCAGGAACTGCCCATGCACGACGGTCGAAATGATCCGGGATTTGCCCTTCATTACAGCGTGGAACCCACACCTGGCCGTCATACCATGGGGTCGATGATGTATTATGACATGTACCAGCTCTGGAAAAAAATAAAGAGCCTCCCCAATCCCGGGCTTGTGTATTCAAAAAACAGCAAGTACACAGCCGATGAAGACAAGGCGATCAAAGCAGCGGCATGCAGTAAGTTTATGAATGTTGCCAATGGAACAGGACTCTGCCTTTTTGGTGCATTTATGGGACTTCACCGGCTGCCGTTGTTTGAATGGATCAATGCGGCCACGGGCTGGAAAAAAACGCCGGAAGACTATATGGAAATCGGCGAGCGGATTCAGACCCTGAAGCAGGCATTTAATATTAAACACGGGGTGGACCCAAAAAGTTTAATGCCCAATGAAAGAACGATTGGGCAGCCGCCCCAGAAAGAAGGCGCGAATAAGGGACGATCCGTTGATATTAATAAATTGGTGAAAGACTACCGGGAGCATTTTGGCTGGGATGCGCATACGGGGAAACCCTCTGCCGGGAAACTGGCGGATCTCGGGATTGAATATCAGGAAATAAATTAATGAGTCATTCCATTCAGATTATTGATTATACCAGCCTGGCGCTGGCATTTGTTCCGGTGCTGGTCGTGGTGGGGGTTTTATATAAATGGTCCCTGGATTATAAAAATGCGCTTTACGCGGTATCCCGGATGCTGATTCAACTGCTGCTGATCGGATATGTTCTGGTGTATATTTTTGAAACAGATAATTTTCTGGCTGTTTTGGCTGTTCTCGGGGTGATGATTTCAGCCGCCGCATGGATTTCTCTTCGCACCATAAACGTCCAGCGCTGCCACCTGTTTCCAAAAGCACTGGCTGCCATTTTTATCGGCGGCGGCATTACCCTGGTTTTGATTACCCAGGGGGTTCTTGCGCTTTCTCCCTGGTTTTGTCCGCGATATTTGATCCCATTGGCCGGGATGATTTTTGCCAATGCCATGAACAGCGTCAGCCTGGCTGCTGAGCGGTTGATGGCGGAAGTTAACAGAGAAACAGATTATGAAAAAGCCCGAGGAATTGCCCTTCGGGCATCGCTGATACCGATAACCAATACCCTGTTTGCCGTCGGCCTGGTGTCACTTCCCGGAATGATGACCGGACAGATTTTGTCCGGGATTTCGCCGTTGACAGCCGTCAGATATCAGATCATGGTCATGTGCATGGTATACAGCTCCGCCGGTATTTCCGCCGCCTGTTTTTTGCTATTTGTGAAGCCGGATATTTTTTTGGAATCTCATGATTAGATTTTTTAGTGTTTATTCCATTGCGTCGAAAAAGTATTAAATGAATGAATTAAATGAATAACGGAGAAGAATTACAAATGGACAAAAATTTGAATATGTTTCATGAAATGGGTGCAAAAATTGAAAAATATGTCCGGCCGGCCACATTCCCCCTGGCTGTTAAGGTAATCAAATCAGGCTCGGATCAGCCGTCTCAATATAAAAGACCGTCCGTTGATTTGAATCTCCGTAATTTTGTATGCCAGAATTTTAAGATGTCACGCACCTATGGATGGACGATCGAAATCAGGGAAGAAGACATTAATTGCCTGCTGGCCCGGTCTATTTACGGCTGGGACCCGGTGACCGAAGAAACCGTTAAATGGAGCAATGCGTTTAGTGTCGGATTGTATGCCAAAGATACCATGACTTCAGAAAAATTATTTAAGCATCTTTACCGGTTTGACGAGGAGATACAGGGTCTGGTGATTTCACCATTGGCAAGAACAAAAGTCGTGCCGGATGTGGTGTTGATTTATTGCCTGCCTGCCCAGGCCATGCGCTTTATTCAGGGGTATCTGTATGTTGAAGGCGGGGTGCTTGAATTTTCTTCTGCCGGAAAGATCGGATCATGCCATGAAGGTATTGTCAAAGCAATCGTCACCAATCAGCCGCAGATGGTGATGCTTGGAAATGGGGACCGCGTATGGGGCGGTGCTCAGGATTCCGAAGTTATGTTCGCATGTCCTTATAGTAAGCTGAATTCTCTGATGGAGGGTTTGGAAGCCACACACAACGCCGGTTTGCGGTATCCGGTTCCCCAATATATGAATTACGCCCCCGGTTTTCAGGCGGAATTTGAACAAAAAGCAGATCAGCGGGCCGGGGGAACAATTGCCAAAAAAGATTAGAAGGGCGTGTCTGCCTTACATTTAAATATTTTATAAATGTCAATCGGTTGTACTTGATAAAAAAACAAAGCGCCGGTAAAAGAAAATAGTAGACTTGGAAGATAATGAATAAAAATCAATCATTGGGACACCCTGTGTTCCCCAAAATATGGTGTTGAATATTGCCCGGTTTTTTAATACGTTATATTCGTCGGTAATGCTTTATTCGCCGGTATTTTTTCAGAGTACAAAATATGATAGTCTCGTAAAAAGTCAGATTCCGACGGCAAAGTATAAAAGTTCACCAATCCCATAAAATTGGCAAGGCGCGCAAATTCTGAGTGATGATTCGTACTTAGTGTACTTTGAAGAAACGAAGAATGCAGCGCAACAAAGAATTTGGACTTTTTACGAAGCCGTCAAATGTCATCGTTATAATAATGACTCATATCAGGGAAAACCATGAAATATCAAAAGCTGCTCTATTTTTTGCAAAATGTGGGACGGGATCCTTCTTCTTTAATGCTGGAAGATTACCTGACAGGTTTAAAAAATCGTCGCTATCTTCTTCAATACCTTAAAAAGAGTGTCGACTGGGACGCACTGGATACTCATCCGGTTTCTTTGCTGATGGTCGATATTGATTATTTTAAACGGATAAATAATCAATTCGGCAGCAGTGTCGGAGACCTGGTTCTGGTTCATGTGACGAAAATATTAAAAGAGATTTCCGGTAAAAGAGGGATTCCCATTTTATACGCAGGCGATGAATTCATGCTTCTTTTGCCGAATATAAAGAAGCATAACGCCCTGATTATTGCTGCAGAACTAATCGATTATGTTAATGAAAGTTCATTTTTTTCATCAGATGCCGGAACGGAAATTCCGATTACATTGAGCGTTGGCGTTGCCACCGCCCCGGATGATGCGGGCAGTGGAAAAGAACTGTTAAGCCAGGTTAAAAATGCACTGTACCATGCAAAACAGGCCGGCCGGAATCAATATGCAGATGCCGGAGAAGTGAACCGGCAGGCGATTCAGTATCTTGACCGCGCCAGTATCGTGGGAAGAAAAAGCCAGTTTAAGGCAGTGAATGATTCCTTGAAATGCATCCGTGACGGAATCAGCCAGTTTGTCATTATTGACGGGGCAACCGGCATGGGTAAAACAAGTTTTTTAGATATTGTTCACCGGAATCTCGAGAAAACAAAATTAAATACAGTTCGTATATCAGGGGTTATCCAGGAGTCGTTCCGCCCCTATTACCTGGTTGCCTATATCGTTACGGAGTTAATGAATCAAAGGGATGATAAAGGCATCGGCATCCTTGATGCAATGGATGAAAAGGAACTGGAACGGCTGGCAAATATTCTGCCTCAGTTGGGAGAAGCCGATTTAACCGCTCAGGAGATTGATGAGCGCCAGCGCGAAGCCATTTTTCGATCATTTATCAATTTTTTTGTTTTACTGGTTGAAGATGGAAAGCTGGCAGTCTTAATCGACGATATGGATTACGGTGACCCGGCATCGCTTCACCTGCTGCGTATCATTATGCGGGAAAAATCGCTGGTATTGTTTATCTGCGGAACCGCCACTGAAGAATCGAAAGCAAGTCCCAAAACAATCCCGCTGGATCTCTTTCGATCGGCGTACAGTGATAAGCTGGGAATCCAGAGCATAGAAATGACACCTTTGGATGTCAAAGATATTGAACAACATGTCAATGTCATTTTTCCGGAAATTGATATGCCCCAGCGTTTAGCCCGGGAACTGGCGGAAATTTCAAAGGGGAGTCCGCTGTTTGTCGAAGAAATATTAAGAAAAATGATCAATGACCAGAAAATTATTCAATCCGGGCAACGCTGGAAAGTCATGAAACTGGAAAAAGGCTATTTTCCGAAGTCCATTGAAGACATCATCCGCAGTAAAATTCTTGCCCTTGACGGAGATAGCCAGCGGTTTCTGGATTGTGCATCCGCTTTTGGAGAATCAATTTCTTTGAGTATGCTGACGGGTGTGTCGGAAGAAAAATCTGCAATGGTTCATGATTCTTTAAATCGGATTATTGATCAGGGGATTGTGCGGTCCGATTTTAAGGATAATGACGAAATCGTTCGTTTCCTGAGCAAAAATGTCCAGGGGGTGATATATGACGGCATCAATCCGGGCCAGAAAAAAAGTATTCATGAACAGATCGGTAATTACCAGGAAAAACTGTATGAGCATAATTTGTTGCCGTCTGCCTCGTTTCTGGCCCACCACTACAAGCGGTCCGATAATCAGGAAAAAGCCCGGATTTATGAAGAACTTCAGGCAAATTATAATCAAAAAGTATTCAATGACCATGAAGTGGCGCGATATGTGGTAAACGAGACGGATGATGACGGCTTGAGTGGTGCAGATGAAATTGGCGATATTCCGCTGAGTGATGAAAGTTTGAAATATGTCCCGAAGCTGTTGCAGTCTATGCTTATTACGATCAGGAATACACGGCTTTATCCGCCGGAAAGCAAATCGGTGACCAATTCGGTGCATCAGCTGATCCAGCTGCTTGAAAAGGTGCTCGAAGATACAGAGCGCATCAGTATTATTACCGAAAAAAACAGCATCCTGATTAATGGGCAACGCATAGAGGTTGGAAATTTTCACTCCATTGCCCAGAAAATAATTGATTTTTGGGATCGGCTTCAGTTCAAATGCCTGACGTTTGTCAAAGGGTTTAAAGAAGAAGAACTCATGATTATTCTGGAAAGAATATGCCGTATTGAACCCAAAGAGATTTCGCCCCGATACTGGAAAACATTTTCAGAAAAAAACAAGCTCACGCATATTCATCCCAGACAGATAAAATATACGAAAGTCGAGTCCTCTGATTCGCAAATGATTCCGGATGCAGAAGATATTGGAATTGAATCGGCTGCCGGGGACCGGCAACTGGATGATTCCGGCCAGGAGATTATTCAGCGGGTCCTCACCGCCCTGCTGGGGGCATACAGCAAGCTAAAATTGTATCCCGCCCACGGACCGGTGGCCAAAGAAGCCGTGGCGCAGGTGATATCAGAGCTGAAGATATTTTTTAAAAAACAGCCGGTATTAAATATTGCCCGTATTGAAACATCACTCCTGGTCAATGGTGTCAAGCTGGATACATTCAGCTTCGAAGCCATGGCAAACAGCTTCGTTGAATTCTTGTCAGATGCGAGATTGAACAGTGTTACTTTTTTAAGCAAGGTGTCGGTAAGTGATATGACAGGGTTTATCTCCATCGCATCGGAGTCTTCTGAAAGGGAGCTGAATGAAGCTTTCTGGCAGGAATTTGCTGCAGAAAAGCAAATAAAAGGCATTCTTTTTGATCAACGAACATATGAAATTTTTGATGAACATCCGGGGGGATCTTTGGGGGAGTCCGATATGGAACCGGGAGCGAAAGAGATTGAACCGCCCAAAGAATCTGAAAATGAGTTTGATATCAATAGCTTTCCGAATCGTGTGCGGGAACTTTTTCTGTCCGGTGACCGGAAAGAGGCTGGAATTCTAATTCAAAAGCTGTGTAAGAAATATAAAACCATGGATGAAGCCGGCAGAAAGTCACTGCTGGATATTTTTGATGTTATGATAAAACCGGAAGACTGGCGTCCCAGTGCGACCTATCTGAAATTTATTCTGACTCAGGCGATCCCGCTGTTTGAAGGTGAAGTTAATCCCGAACTTAACCGGCAGGCGGGTGAAATTATTTTTTGCGGTGGTGAGCGGTTTATTTTTTATGGAGAATATACCCTGGGAGCCTGGATTTTTACCAAACTCCAAAATTTTTCGGAAAGCAAATCATCACCGTTTTTTGATGAGGAGAATGCTGCAAGCAAACCGCTGGATTCGAAGATCATAGAAGTTGTCATTGATGATTTAAAGTCAGCGGATCGTTCGCGCCAACAGGATGCGTTTCAGTTGTTGAGCAGTCTGGGCAGTTGGGTTGTCCCGCTTTTAATTGAAACGATCAAGCGGGAGAGCAATATGCGGGCCAGGCGTTTGGGAACCGAGTTAATTAAAAATAAAGGAAATGATGCGGTTTATATATTTAGAAAATCACTGCTGAATGAGAGCCGGCCGGAATACCGTGCCCGTATTCTGGATGTCATTGATTCCGTGACTCAGGATTTGATGATGGAAGTAGTTGATACCCTGTCGGATACCGCCGATGTCGTCCGCAGGTCAGCATTCCGTTTGGCTGAAAGATTAAATACCCCGGAGGTGATTCAATTGCTTATTGCGCTGGCCGACGGTGATGATCCGGCCCAGGCGGTTCAGGCGATTAACTCTTTGGGGAAACTCAATGCCGCCGGTGCGGTGGAAACGCTTTTATCGGTGGTGGAAAAGTGCGAAGAAAAAGAGGTTGTGATCGCGGCCTGTCGGGCAATGGGGCAGATTGCAGACCCGTTGTTTGTTGATCCGCTGGAAAAAATACTGATGCCGAAGCGGCGTTTGTTCTTTCAGAAAAAAATTGAAACAGCGGTGCGCGTTGCAGCCGTTTATGCCATCTCACAGATTAAGGACAGCCGGGTGCCGCCTTTGTTGAGTGCTCTTGCAGACGATCCGGATTACCGAGTCCGGGAAGTTCTGAAAAATCTTCGTTAATCATTATTTCAGAACAGGATAAAAAATTATTTTAGAACAGGAGAAAAAATCGAATGAAACACGGCAAGATAACTACATCAATGGCACATTTTTGTAAAGATACCTGCCCGATATGCACCAAAGGCCGGGAAAAAGGAGAAGGTATCTTATACACTATGATTAAACTCGAAGAGAACCTCTGCCCGGCCTGTCGGGCCTATAAAAAGGTGTACGGCAAACCGGCCCATGAGAAATTAAAACCATAGCCGGTTTGCATTTATATTATATGTTTCTAATTGGATAGCTTGGCCCGACCCTGTTTTCCTATTTTCTTAAAATAATTTTGCTACAATTTTCATGGGTATGAACATTCGTGCCCTTCCGTTGTTGTCGCGAATCGGTGCCGGGTCTTGAATTGTAAATTATGGTATTCAGAGAGGACTGAAGCAATTCACAATTTAAGAATGACACCAATTCCGGCATTGAATGAGGATTTATTCCTTTTTCAATTGCCGCAATGTTTCTTCAAGCACCGGGAGCTGTTGTTTATGTTTAGGATTTTGGGAACCTCTTTTAAGCGTTATTAACGTTTTAAGATCAAGGACGTGAAGTGTATGCC
>JAGGYV010000348.1 GCA_021162325.1 Desulfobacteraceae bacterium
CGCCATTTTTTACGAGTACACCGGTGGGAAGGTGACAGCCTACTGTATTTTTCATACATCCCGGGATCCAAAGAAGTGGCGCAGTCGCTTGTTGTGACCTGGCAAGCATCGCCGAACCAGTTAGTCCATCTTATCGGTGTTCCGCTACGCTTCATTCCGACAGGTAACTTTATTGTTTTCGAAAGAAATGCCAAAGACAGAACGACGTTCAAGATTATAAAACAGGAAAAAAGCAAATGAGAATTTTTACCGCAGTCATTGAAAAATGCCCTGATACCGGATTTTATGTTGGGTATGCCCCAGGTTTTACAGGAGCGCATTCACAAGCAGAAACGTTGGATGAATTGAGCAGGAATCTCGAAGAAGTTATCCGGATGCTGCTTGAGGATGGCGAACCCAAAATTGAAGCTGAATTTGTCGATACCCAGACTGTGATGGTGGCATAATTATGGGATCGGTCCCGGTGCTCTGACCCTTGAACGGATTAGTGAAGCGTAATCCGCCCTATGTGGATGGAATATCGATGTTAAAGGACTCAACAAATGAGTCTTGCGATTATAAAATGAAGATATTATAATAATATTTGCCCGAGCCACGAGCCAGCGAGACAGCTTAAAGTAACAATTTCCTGGAGCAGGCCGGGATACGGGCTGTGCTTTTTTACCCCTCGTCCCGTCTATGGCTGGTCATCATAGATTAGAAATAACATAGGAAGGAGGATCCAATTATGCCTATGATCACATTACCGGCACACTTTGACGGTAAACAAATCCGTTTAGACGAACCATTTGATTTTTTACCTGATACGAAATTAATTGTCACTATTCTATCAGAATCAGAACCCGACAATGATTATAAAGACTGGTTAACCTTGTCAGGAAGGAAATTAATAGATGCATATGGAGAAAACGAACCGGAATATTCATCAAATTTGCTTAAAGAGGTAAATCCGGAATATGAAGGAAGGTGATGTAATTCTTGCTCAGGTGCCCCAGGTTAATGGAAAATTGAAGAATAGACCTGCAATTTTCCTAAGGGAAATGCCACCTTATAACGATCTGCTTGTGTGCGGTGTAAGCACACAATTGCACCAATATGTCATGAATTTTGACGATATAATCTCTCCTGCTGACGAAAATTTCAAATTAAGTGGTCTGCAATCAAAATCTCTTATTCGACTTGGTTTTCTTGCCGTGTTACCAAGAAACAGCGTTCTCGGTTCGATTGGCTCAATTTCCTCTGAGCGCCATAAACGTCTATTGAAAAATCTGTGTGATTACCTTCTTAATAACTTATCCTAAAAGATATTGGGAAACCTGACCCCTGACCCCTGAAACCTAACCCCTGCTTACTGACATGAATGACTTTGATGAACTCTTAAAAAAATTTGAGCAACCTGAAAAAAAGACTGTTGAAGTTCATGACAAGCCTAAAATCCTTGTCATTGACGACGACCCCTCCATCCGCAGAGGCCTTGATAGAGCCTTCTCCCACAAATACAAGATAATACTCGCCGAAAGCGGCAAAAAAGGCGTTGAAGAACTAACAAGAGACACCCACTGCGTCATTCTCGACGTCAAAATGAAAGAACTAAACGGATTCTCCACCTACCCCAAACTCAAAGAAAAAAGCCCGGACGTCCCCATCATCTTCTACACCGCATTCCAGTCAGAACACGACTTAAAAGAAGTCATCAACAAATACAAACCCGAAGGATACATCGAAAAAGGAACATCTCTGACCTTTCTCGAAAACCTGGTTGCAAATGCTGTCCACAAATACCAACTGATTCTTGAAAACGAAGACTATAAACAGGACCTTAAAAAAAGGGTTGAAGAAAGAACAAAAGAACTCCAAAAGACTTTGGATGAATTAAAAGAAACCCAAACCCAACTTGTCCAAACTGCTAAAATGGCAAGCATCGGCGAACTCGCAGCAGGAATAGCTCACCAAATAAATAACCCTATGGCTATAATTGATAGTAGTCATCGATCTTTGATTCAGCTCAATAATAAGCTTCAGCCCTGTTTTGATGAATTATTGTCTGACAATTTAAGCAATGAACATTTTAATATAATCAATTCGCTTATCCATAAAATTAAGATACACTTTTTAGAAAATGATTCATTGCCGCCGGAACAGGTCGAAAGCAGGGGGAAAGAAATTTCAGAAATTTTAAGATCAAAAAGAATAAACCGTCCACTTCAATATGGCGAAAAAATGGCGGCCTTGCAACTTTCGAAATCTGATGAACAGAGGTTGTTTGGCCAGCTGAACACTGACAATACTTATTTAATTGAATTATTATTTATTTATAAAGGATTATCATCCCATTTGCGTTCAATCGATTTTGCCAAGAGCAGAATTTATGAGAACATCAATGCACTTAAAGACTTTGTCCATCTGGATCAGGAATTTCAAAGTGATGTTGATATCCACCGAGGCATCGAATCAACGTTGAAAATCATGGAATCCAAGCTTAAACAGTTTGAAGTGGGAAAAAAATATCAGAATATACCTTTTATTCAATGTCATCCTGGTCTTCTCAATCAGGTCTGGCAAAACATTACCGCTAATGCCCTCCAATCCATGGGTGAATCCGGGAGACTGATCATCGAAACTTTTAAAGTTGATAAAGATAAAGTGGGTATCCGCATCACCGATTCCGGTTGCGGGATTCCTGATGACCTGATCGACCGAATTTTTGAACCGTACTTTACGACAAAAGGTAAGAGCAAAAGTATGGGGCTGGGTCTCAGTATGAGTTATAAAATTATTAAACGACATAATGGTTTAATTACTGTTAAATCAGAAGTGAATAAAGGGACAACGTTTGAAATTATACTTCCGATATCGTATATACAGAATAGTTAAGTAATAAAAAAAGTAAATGGAGGAAAATGCTATGAATCTTGCAAAACAGGAAGTCACGTCCTTACTCGATAAGCTGCCTGGGGACTGTACGCTGGAAGACATTCAATATCATCTTTACGTAATGGAAAAGATTCGGCGGGGTATCGACAGGGCAAAGAATGAAGGTACGATCGTACAAGAAGAAGCGGAAAAGCGGTTGGAAAAATGGATATCAAAATAGAGTGGTCGCCGGAAGCGCTGGAAGATTTGGAGGCAATCGCTGATTATATTAGCCGGGATTCCGAGTTTTATGCACGTTCCGTGGCAACAAAAATTGTTGCTATGTGCAGTGGGTTATCTGAAGCCCCATATATCGGAAGGATTGTACCGGAGTTTGGTGATGCAACTATCCGGGAACGAATCGTCTATAGTTATCGGTTAGTCTATCGAGTTGAAGAGAAAAAAATCTTAATAATCGCTATTATTCACGGAAAACGTTTGCTTGAAAATATTCAATCTCCAACTTTCTGGGAAGTTAATCACCTGAAAGTCGGATAAAGCGTACACTATTTGGTGTCCACCCCCAAGTACTTCAAGAAGAGCCTGTCTCTGGCCACTGATTCAGTGGACCATCGATAGCAGCCCATGACAGTCTGCACCTTTGTGGTTTCAATGCAGTCGAACCAA
>JAGGYV010000177.1 GCA_021162325.1 Desulfobacteraceae bacterium
AAGTTTATATATGATCAGATTGTTCCGGTATCTTGCCCTTTTAATCAGGAAATTAAAATGAAATCAAACAAAACCCGAATTGTTTATTGTTCCGGCCCGTTGTTCTGCCCGGAAGAAATCGGATCTATGACTGCCATCGCGAACGTGCTGGAAGATGCCGGATTTCAGACGTTTCTGCCCCATCGGGACGGCCTGGAAACCTATATTCTGAAACTTGTCAATTCTCCTGTGAATATCAATGTTTTTAAATCAAGAGATATGATTGAACGAGCGGTTTTTGCATTAGATGTGTTTCAGGTTGTGGAACGCTGTGATTATTTTATTTTCAACATGAACGGGCGGGTGCCGGATGAAGGCGGGGTGGTAGAGGCAGCCATTGCCTTTGCCGCAGGAAAACCGGTGGTCATCTATAAAAATGATTACCGCACGGTGTTTAACGGATGTGACAATTCCATGGTCACCGGACTGACATTCTTACCCAAAATAAATCATATCAATAAAATTCCCGGCGCATTAGAAAAAGCAGCAAACAAACTAAACAAACAGGGACCGTCCCCATATACCGGAGAATGTATTCCGCCGGCCATGCGAAAAACCATTAAACTGGGAAAACGAATCTGGCAGATGATGGAAAAACTGAATTTGAAAAAGCCCACTTCAACAGATCAGGAACTGATTGACGCCATTACCGACACATGCTTAAACGATAAAAATGTCCGATATTACGAAGAGATTTAATCTGTTTCAGTCCATGAAAAAGCCGGATACCCGACCCGGTCAGATCTTAATTTCACATTCCGGCTTTTCCATGGACAAAATTCTCTATTTTTTTTGATCTTTCAAGACTGTGCGAATGCCGTTAAAGTATGTTACACCCACAAAAAACCACATCACACATAAACCGATAATACCTTTTATTTCCTCTTTGGGAAACGCTTCATAGACATGCGTCTCCCACATAAAGTATGTTATTATGGGCGTTGGGATAATAAAAAGTAAAAATGGAATCCAGTATTTAAATTTCATAAATTTTCCTTCCTTTTCTTCTTCATTTGATAATAAAACCACAAAAATTTAATTTAAATCTTATGGGCGGCCATTCTTAAACCACATGGGATGGGAAAAAAAATACCCTTCACCGTATTTTTTAAACAGATCCACATTAAAGCCCTGAAAATTTTTATTGGTCGCCATGATGGCGTTGGGATAAAACAGCCAGACGTCCTCATAATTATCATAAAGCGCTTTTTCCAGATCAAAATAGATTTGTTTTCTTTTTTCAACATCGACCTCTTTTCTACCGCTTTCAATTAACGCAACCGCTGTTTCATTGTGACTTCTCCCGTTATTAAAAAAACTGTCCGGCTTGTATAATAATGAGGCAATGTGGTCCGGTTCCTGAACCAACGGATAAATACTGCCGACAAGATCAAAATCCAGTTTTTGAAAGGGTTCCGACATGCCGGTGATACCCAGAAACACCGGTTTCCATGTGATACCCACTTTATCCAGCATGCCCATAATCGCTTTTGAAAACGTCTGGGTTTCGGGAATGTTTAAGGAAAATCCCTTGAGCGTCAGTCCATCCGGGTAGCCGGCATCTGCCAGCAACTTTTTTGAAAGCCGGGGGTTGAATTCAACGGGTTTTAAATCCGGATTATGCGCCCAGTGGTCCTCCGGATAAAGGCAGGTTGCGATCCGCGCCTGGCCGAACTGGGTTCCGACAACAAGCGCTTTACGATCGATGGCATGAGAGATCGCCTTACGAACACGAATATCCTGACACGGTCCTTTGGCATGGTTTAAGGTTAAGTAGAACAGCATATTAAACGGATATATATTCACCTCAATTTTAGGATCGTTTTCAACCACCCGGAACTGCCGAGCGTTGAGAACAATAAAATCCAGTTTTCCGGCTTTTAAGTTTGCCAGCCGAACCGACGGATCCGGGATCACAGTCACTTTTATCCCGTCAAAATAAGGCATATCCGGATGACCAATACTTTTTCCAAACCACCAGTTCGGGTTCCTTTTCAGCTGAATGTAGTTACCGTGACTGGCTGTCTCAAGCGTGAACTGCCCCGTTCCGACCGGATAACTGTCCAGCGGCCGGGCACCTTCCGCCAGTGCTTTGAATTTCTCTTCATTTGTTTCAAGCGCCGTTAAATAATCTTCTGCCTGCTGAACCTTTTTTTCTGCCGCATCAACGGTCAAAGGACCATTATCATCGACATTGTCTTCATCTTCTTCTGCTTTTTTAAGCTTTCGTTTTGCGGTTACAATCAGGCGCTGCATTCGTTTGGACGCTGTAATCGCATGATCGCCGACCAGGGCTTTTTGTGATATCATAAAACCCGGAACACTTGCCATGGTTCCTAAAAAAGCCCCCCAGGGTCTTTTAAAATGCCATTTAACGGTATACTCATCAACAATCTCAACCGATTCCAGCGGCTCCATCCACGTCCGTGTCCAGGCCCGGTTCTGCTTATCCAAAATCCACTCCATCTGGTATTTGAGGCTTTCGGCATTAAACAATGATCCGTCATGAAAATAGACGCCCTGCCGTAACGTCATCAACACCGTCACATCATCTAGATACTCCCAGGATTCTGCCAGCCAGGGAATCGTCGGTTGTTGATGGGCGTCTGAATTAATCAGCTTTTCATACATGAAACTCATGGAAAACCAGTCCAGCACCGGAAAATGATTGGGGTTCATCAGCCCGATATAAACAGGAGCGGCAGCTCTTGCAATACCACCGCGAGCCGGAGGCGTCGGCCAGTATTCTTCTCCCCAGACCTGCCAGCCATCCGGATCGACTTTTGTATCGGGCTCTGCATGCACAGGTGCCGCTAAAAACAGAGTCATCAATAAAAATAAAATTCCGCAACACGCTATGATTTTATTGCCGCCTGATTCTTTCCTCATGTACGCTCCCGTATGATTAGATTAAGGGGGTATCCACTTCGCTACCGTAAACGGCAAATCGTAGGTTGGGTTAAGCCGTCGGTCTGTAACCAATCTTGTTGGGTTCGCTTATTTTGATGTGAGCTCAATGCGTTGACGCTTTATTGAGTCCGGCGAACCCAACAAAGGTAATGACTATAACCGCTTAACCCAACCTACAATATACCCAAGGATAATGAAATGGATACCTATATTATTTAAAATAAAATTGATGGCGTCGTAAAAACTCCCATCTACTGCGTTGCAGTGATTTTTCAGACTTTCAATATACTACATGTATTATTTCAATCCTGAAAAACCACTACGCCTTGTATATGGAATTTTTAACTTAGCCATCTAAATACTTTTTACGAAGCCGTCAAGTTTGATAGTCTCGTAAAAAGTCAGATTCTGACGGCAAAGAATAAAAGTTCAAATTCAAGGCGCGCAAATCCTGAGTAATAATTTGTACTTATTGTACCATGAAGCAGCGAAGGATGCAGCGCAACACAGAATTTGGACTTTTTGCGAAGCCGTCAAGTTTAATTCCCATCAAATATTATGACAGGCCGCCCAGTGCCCGGCATCTGTCTGCTGAAGCAATGATGGAGATTGCTCATAACAAATCGGGATGGCCCTCGGACAGCGGGGATGAAACTTGCACCCGTCGGGTGGATTCATCAGGCTCGGCACTTCCCCTTGGATCACGAACTGCTCTCTTTTTGCCTCCACTTCAGGGTCCGGAATCGGGACCGCCGATAAAAGGCCCCGGGTATAGGGATGACAGGGATGATTATAAAGATCCGCCCGGCTTGCCACTTCGACAATATTGCCCAAATACATGACGGCAATACGGTCGCTGATATGCCGGACCACGGCCAGGTCATGGGCAATAAACAGGTAGGTCAGCCCAAAATCTTCCTGGAGCTGTTCCAGCAGATTAATAATCTGGGCCTGGATAGATACATCCAGTGCGGATACGGGCTCATCACAGACAATAAATCTGGGTTTTAGGGAAAGAGCCCGTGCAATGCCGATCCGCTGTCGCTGGCCGCCGGAAAATTCATGGGGGTACCTGTCCGCCATGCCGGGGTTCAAGCCCACAATTTCAAGCAAATGATCAACCTTTTGCTTAAATTCAGCTTTGCCCGTGGTCATGTGATGAATAATCAACGGCTGGCCGACAATTTCCCGGACCGTCATGCGCGGGTTTAAAGACCCGAACGGGTCCTGAAAAATGACCTGCATCTCTTTTTTTAACGCACGATTCTCTTTTTTCCCAGGGTGCGTGATGTCTTTTCCATCAAACGTAATTATTCCATGGGAGGCTTCTTCAAGATTCAGGATCAGCCTGCCGGTGGTGGTTTTGCCGCACCCGCTTTCACCGACCAGCCCTAAGGTCTCCCCTTTCTTAATATGGAAACTGACACGGTCGACCGCTTTTATGTCGCCGAGTTTTCTTTTAAAAATAAACCCGCCGTGGACAGGGAAAAATTTCGAGACCGCCTTAACTTCAAGCAGTATATTTTTTTCTTTATCAGACATTGATAGTCCCGTAAAAAGTCAAATTTCGGCGGCAAAGTATAAAAGTTCACCAATCTCATAAAATTGGCAAGGCGCGCAAATCATGAGCAATGATTTGTACTTAGCGTACCATGAAGCAGCGAAGGATGCAGCGAAACACAGAATTTGGGCTTTTTATAAAGCCGTCAGACATCGACCCAGCACGCGATTTCATGGTCATCAGATATCGTTCTTAACGATGGTGCGCTCACACGGCATTGTTCAATTTTATAACGACAGCGCGGATGAAAGGCGCACCCTTCAGGCAGGTCCGCCAGATCCGGGGGCTGGCCCTCTATGGGCTGCAGCCGGGTTTTAACATCCTGATCCAGTTTCGGTACAGATGCCATCAATCCGATGGCATAGGGATGCTTGGGATATTTATATAAATCAGCAGCAGACGCTTTTTCGACAATTTTTCCCGCATACATGACATTTACACGATCCGCATACCGCGCGATAATTCCCAGATTATGGGTAATAATAATCAGCGCGGCGCCGGTGTCGATGGTCAGCTGCTTCATCAATGTTAACAGTTGCGCCTGAATGGTCACATCTAAAGCAGTGGTTGGTTCATCGGCAATAATAATTTTCGGCGCACAGGTCAGCCCCATGGCAATCATGGCCCGCTGCCGCATTCCGCCGGAAAACTGATGCGGATAATCCGCCAGCCGCTTGCCGCTGTCCGGAATATGAACTTTTTTTAACGCTTTCACCGCTTCTGCGGCTGCCTGTTTTTTTTTCATCTGCTGATGGACCATGAACGGTTCAGCCACCTGCTGCCCGATCGTCAGTACGGGATTTAAAGAGGTCATGGGTTCCTGAAAAATCATGGCAATCTTATTGCCGCGGATATCACAGATCTCTTCTTTACTTGCTTTAAGCAAGTCCCTGCCTTCAAACAGAATCTCACCATCAACAATTTTCCCCGGCGGATTCGGAATCAGGCGAAGCAGAGACAACGCGGAAACACTTTTCCCGCATCCGCTTTCGCCGACGATGCCAAGTGTTTCACCGGTGTTCAACTCATAGGATATCTGGTCAACCGCTTTCACCACTCCGTTGCCGGTAGAAAAATGAACACTCAAATTGTTCACTGACAATAATTTTGCCATAAAGAGGGCTTCCTATATTTTTCGACCTTCACCCCTGAGCCTGGGGTCAAGGGCATCCCTTAAGCCATCGCCTAAAAAGTTAAATCCCAAAACCGCCAGGGTAATCATCAAACCGGGGGCAATGGAATAAAGGGGGACTATTTCAAGATAAGAATATCCCACGCGAAGCGCCTTTCCCCAGGTGGGGGTGGGGGGTTGGACACCCAACCCTAAAAAAGTGGCAATGCTTTCCAACATAATGTGCCGACCCAGCATAATTGAAATTGCCACGATAATGGGAGATATGGCATTGGGCAGAATATTTTTAAACATGATTCTTAATTCAGATGCCCCGTCGGCATGGGCCGCTTCAATATACGGTAATTCCCGTACATACAGCACCTGGCCCCGCATAATTCTGGCAAAGGTTGTCCATGTGAGAACAGATATGGCAATGATGATATTCTCAACGCCCGGCCCTAATACAGCGACAATGACAAGCAGCATCACCATGACCGGCAGACACATGAATGTATCGGTGATCCGCATGATCACCATATCCGCCACGCCCCCTTTATATCCTGCGATTAAACCGAGCAAGCTTCCCATCAGGGCGGATAAAAACGTGGATACAATACCGATAATCAAAGAAATCCGGGCACCGAAAATCACTCTTGACAGCAGGTCACGACCTACGTCATCGGTTCCCAGCAGATGCTCCCATGTCGGCCCTTCCAGCACACGATACAAATCCTGATCATTCGGGTCATGGGGCGCCAGAAAAGGCGCAAATACAGCCATGCATATCAGGCTGACAATAATCACCACGCCCACCAAGGCCATCTTATGCGCTAAAATAGCAAACACCACGTTTTTTCTCCTGCTGCGGGATTTGCCGGATGGAATTAAAAGCGCTGTATTTTTTGTGTTCATTGACGCAAAGCCTGTTTTACGTGAATTTTATTTCACCCGGATGCTAATATACCGGATGCTAATATACCGGACGCTATTTTACGCGAACCCGGGGATCGAGATAGCCGTATAAAAGATCAACCGCCAGGTTGACCATCAAAATAAAAAGCGCCACAATCAGCAATGTGGCCTGAATAACCGGATAATCCCGGGCGGCAATGGCATCAATCCCCATTCTGCCGAAACCCGGAAGGGCAAACATGTATTCCACTAAAAACGAACCGGATATCACATATCCCCAGTCAATCCCGATGACGGTGACCACCGGTATCATGGCCGGTTTTGCGGCATGCCGCATGATCACTGCCATTTCTTTTAATCCCTTTGCCCGCGCCGTCCGGATGTAATCCTGGCCCAGGACCTCCAGCAGGCTGGAACGGACATACCGCATATACATTCCTGCCGAATGGGTGCCCAAAACAAACGTCGGCATGATCATGCACAAAACATTTTCCATGGAATTTTCTGAAAACGGCACGTAACCGGAGGGGGGAAAAATCTGAAAATGCACTGAAAACAGATAAATCAGCACAATGGCTTCCCATATTACCGGCACGGAAATCCCGACAATTGCAGTTGACGTAATGGCAGCATCCAAGACGGTATTTCGTTTGAACGCGGAGATAACGCCCAAAGGAAAACCGATTAAAAAAGACCAGAACACATAGCCGGCAAAAAGTTCAAGAGTCACCGGCAGTCTTCGCAAAAACATCTCAAATACCGGCTCTCCACTGCCAAATGACGTGCCCCACTCCCCGACAAAAAAATCTTTCACCCAGACCCCATACTGAAGAACCACCGGCCGGTCGAGTCCGAACTGGCTCCTTAGATCATCCATTATCTCTTCATTGGCGAGATCCATATTCATCATGGCCGCCGCCTGAATAGGATCACCGGGAAGGAGTCGCGCAATGCTGAAAATCAGGATGGATACTAAAAATAAAATCAGCAGCGCATATAAAAGTCTTTTCGCGAGGTACCGTTTCATTGGGGATGCAAATTTCCAGTCAAACTATTTTTTTCCCGAGCCATAGAACATGATGCCATCAAAACATCAAATCGGTATCTTTTAACAATCTCTCAGCCTTCTGCTTGGCGACCAGATTGGCAAAAACTTCTTCCGGAAATACATCCTCAGGCGCAGACATTACGTAATTAAGTGATTCAATAAATAATTTTTTATCCTGAACAGCAAACGTATAGTACTGGGCATAGAAGACATGCCATAATAAATATTTTGATTCGGATATTTCAAATGCTTCATTAAAATGAGACGCGACCTCATCGTAATTTCCGCCGAATGAATCCGGTATATGGGAATAGTAGGCGCCCATTAACACATGGACCGCTCCGTAATTCCAGGTTTCATCCAGCACCAGCATCCGGTCCATCATGGCTTCAATTTTAGGGAAAGCAATCATTGTCTCCAGGCCGCTGCTGTGGCTGACACGCATCCATGCCAGCCAGCTGGCGGCGGCCCAGTATAGTGCCGGCACATCTTCTTTTTCAAATGACTCAAGAGACGTTGTAAAGTCTTCCAGAGAACCGTCGCCCGCTTTTTTATACTCTGTATTCTGGTTTAATGCCCTGAATGCATAATTGCGGGACCTGAGATACAGCCCCTCGGATGCATCCTTATTTTCGGGTTCTACAAAAAAGAAAGCATAGGCATGATAATTTTCTGCGGCAGTTGCCAGGAGAAACTTATCATCAGGTGATGCCTCAATAAGGCCGTCCATCTGCAACAGCCCCATCGGCATGGAATCGCGAACTATTTCAATGTCAATATTCTTTCGAGCCGCTATGTTTATGCTCTCTATTAACGGCTTCATGCTGTTCACCATCATTCTGGACCGTGCGCTGGCGGTACACCCCCAGGAAAAGCAGAGCATCAAAATTAATATCATCCGTAAAAATCTTAAATCGCTTTTTTTACCCATAATCGCCTCTTGTTTTTTTCAGATTAGACTCACTTAAAATCTATTCACGCCCGACCATGGCTGCAAACCATCCCACGAACTTTACCGGAAACAGGCGCGTTAACCCGTCAAGCACATACGCGTCCGGGCCGACCAATATCCGCCGTTTATTTTTTAGCATACCGGAAATAATAATGCCAGCCGCTTTATCCGCCGATGTGCCAGCCATTTTATCAAATGCGTCAATACTCTGCTCATGCGTCATTTGATTACCGGGTGACTTGTAAAATCTGGTGTTTCGGGCAATATTGGTCTTGATGCCGCCGGGCTGGACACAAGAGACCCGAATGTTTGTATTTCGCAGTTCCTGCCAGAGCGTTTCTGTAAAACCCTTTACGGCAAATTTGGAGGCGCAGTAGGGCGCGTGATTGGGCCAGGTGATAAATCCATTAACACTTGAAATATTGACGATATGGCCTTCAGGCTGTTTTTGCAAATAGGGCAGAAAAGCTTTCACGCCATACACCACCCCCCAGAAATTGATGCCGAACAACCACTCAAAATCTTCATAACTGACATCATCAACACTTTGCGCCACGGCCACGCCGGCATTATTAATAATCATGTCCACCCGGCCATGCTGTTTGACAACGTTTGCCGCATATTTTTCAACCTGGTCCCGTTGGGCGACATCCACTTCATGAATGCTCACTTTGCCTTTTTGTTTTTCCACCATTTCAGCAGTTTTTTCCAGACCCCGCGCATCAATATCTGAGATTGCGACTTCACACCCTTTGACAGCCAGGTTTACGGCAAGCATCCGTCCGATACCGGAAGCGGCACCCGTGATTGCGGCAACCTTATTATTGAATTTTTTCATTATTAAAACCCCTTTCACATACCAACAACAGATTAGATCTTAAGTAACTGAAATTCATTTATTATACAATAAGAAAAAGGGCGGGGATTGAATTCGCATAAAATATGCCATTCATCAAAATCAATCTCCGCCCCTTGATGGAGGATAAAATAAAAATCACATGAACTCTGTTGCCTTGATGGCCAGGGCCTCATTGAC
>JAGGYV010000100.1 GCA_021162325.1 Desulfobacteraceae bacterium
ATTGATGGCTTCGTAAAAAGTCCAAATTCTTTGTTGCGCTGCATCCTTCGTCTCTTCATGGTACCATAAGAATTTATGTAATAAAATTACCGCAATATTTTTTTATTTCATCTGCTGAAAACAGATATAGGAAATATGATTTTAACCGGATTGGAGGTATTGTATGTTTTTAATAAGTAATAAAGAAAATTAGGGGCCTGACTGTATGATGTTTTATGCCTGACTTTATGATATTTTATATTAAGGATAACCGACTTCAAATATGATTTTAAGGGTTCGGAGATAAATAAGTCATCGAATTTGGCGCTGGAATTTTTTTCGTCTTCAAGTCGCTTTGCCGAGAGCATAGCTGGCTATTTGACCGACAAAGCAACACAGAAGACGGGAAAAATAATAAGCCAAAACGTCGAGTTATTTATTCCCGAGCCCTAAGCAAGAAGATAAATTCGAAACGATCCAATTTTGAATTAATAACAAAAGATTTGAATTAATGATAACAGGTTTGAATTAATAATAACAGGAAGGTTCTTATTTTTTAAAAAAAATATTACATATTTTCCCCCCTGTCAACTTATTTTAATCATTTTTTATCTTATCGATAAATTTTATCTTATTGATAAGATTTTCATAAAACCGATCAATCAGGGTTTGTGTCTCTTTTAAGGAACCGTTATTATCAATGACAAAATCTGATTTTTTAACCTTTTCTTCTTCCGGCATCTGAATGTTCATTAATGCCCTGGCTTGTTTTTGTGTCATTTGATCACGCGCCATAACCCGCAAAACCCTGACATCCATATTAACAGAAATGGTCAGCACATAATCAAAAAAAACGTCCATTCCGGTTTCAAAAAGCAGGGGCACTTCAACTGCAATGACCGGGTCATGTCGTTTTTTTGACTTTTCAATTGCCCGGTCCATCTGTAAAAAAACTTCCGGATGCACAAACTGCTCCAGCATTTCTTTCTTTTTTTTGTCCTGAGTGATTAAATCCCTTAATTTTTTTCGATTTAATGTTCTATCATCTGACAATATATCGCTTCCAAAATAATCAACAATATTATTATACGCCGGTGTCCCCGGCAAAACAGCATTTCGGGAAAACTCATCCGCGCTCACCACCGCCAGGCCTTTTTCTTTCAGGTAGTTGCATACAAAAGATTTTCCGGAACCGACCCCGCCGGTAATCCCCAGTTTCACTGGCATAACGTTTGCGTCACCGGATCTTTTCATATGAATGTGTTGAAATTAAATGGGTTTAATACTATATATTTTTTACAAGTGATTGTATAAAGGCGAATGAAGCCATAGCCCGGATAAACCGGAAAAGTTAAAAGTGAACTAAAGTTTGAAGTGAACTAAAGTTATGGTTAATGCCTTCGGCATTGTCAATTTTTTTATATTAAAAATGACCGCGCGTTTCGCGCAGTCCTCGACTTTAGGCACTTTAGATCACTTTAGTCACTTCACACTTTTTGAATTTTTAAAAAAGTTTGCCCATAAAAAACGCACGAATTTTCGGCAACGCATCATAAAAAAAAATCATTATATTAAAAAATGTTTCAAATCAATACAAATTTTATCCCGCTATCATCTAAAACATTTATTGTCGGCGGAACCGTCCGGGACCTCATCATAGATGCCGTCCCCAAAGACATTGATATCGTTACTCTGGATGACCCGAAAAAGCTGGCAGACGAAATCGCTGCAAATATCCGGGGGCGAATCATAGAGCTGGGTAAACCAGGCATGACGATTTACAGAATCGTCACCAGGGAGCAGACGGTTGACATTGCACCGGCAAACGGCACATCCATTGAAGATGACCTAAGTAAGAGAGATTTCACAATTAATGCGATGGCTATCGCCCTTGACAATAAAAAAGATAGCCAAAAAATCATTGACCCCCATAACGGGATTTCCGATTTAAAAAATAAAACCATCCGCATGATCTCTCCAGACAACCTGAAAAATGACCCGATCAGATTACTCAGGGCTTATAGAATTGGATCTCAGCTGGACTTTACCATCGACAACGAAACCAGCCGGGCGATTAAAAGTGCATCTTCCCTTATATACATGTCAGCCGGAGAAAGAATAAAAGATGAGTTGATGAAATTATTCAGCACCCCCCGTTCCCGTCATTATATATCAATGATGAACGACACCGGACTTTTGACAACGATTTTCCCTGAACTATCCCCGTTAAAAAGCTGCTCACAAAATTCTTTTCATCAGTATGACGCGTTTGTACACACGTTAAAAGCGTATGGGTTTCTTGAAAAACTTCTTCATCATCCGGATTCACTGATGCCGGCAATAAAAAATATAAAAACTTTTTTACCTGATGCGAACCATTATCCGATGTTAAAATACGCCATCCTGCTCCATGATATTGGAAAACCTGCAGCGCGAACCATCGATTCAAACGGGCGGTTTCATTTTTACAGACACGAAAAAATAAGTGCCGACATGGCCGTAAAAATCAACCAGAGATTGCGGTTGTCAAACCAGGAGCAGCACTATACAAATTTTATCATTCGAAACCATATAAAACCGTTATCATTATTTACCGCCTATACCCTGAACCGCCTGTCAAAAAAAGCAATCCCCCGCTTTTTTTTAAAATGCGACCAAATGACAAAAGATATTCTCATTCATACCGCAGCCGATCTCTACGGAAAAGGAACCACTGAAAATATCCGGAAAAACACCCGGGCCTTTATTGAATTTTTAAACCATATGATCATTCAGTATAATCATTCTTTTCTCCCCAAAAAATCAACCCCGCCGCTCATCACGGGTGATGACCTGATCAATGAATTCGGACTAAAACCATCGCCCTTGTTTTCAAAAATTCTTCAGCATGTTGAAGAAGCACGGTTTTCAGACAATATCACCACCCGAAACGAAGCGTTTATACTTGTAAAAAAAATTTTAGATCGAGCATGACCCTTCTTGACATTACGGAATTATTTATATAGTTTTATTTTTTTTTACCGTAATATTTCGTTAATTTCTTTAAAAAATGATTATCAGATACCGTTTCTTCAATCTAATAAGATACCCTAACGGTAACCATATATTATTAAAGGAGAGAAATATGAACGTATTGTTTTTCGGTCCCAACGGCAGCGGTAAAGGCACACAGGGTGCAATTTTAAAAGACAAATACAACTTACCGCATATTGAATCCGGCGCGATTTTCAGAGTAAACATTAAAGGCGGCACAGAGCTGGGCATGAAAGCCAAAGAATTCATTGATAAGGGCGCACTGGTGCCGGACGGAATCACCATCCCCATGATCCTTGACCGCTTGCAGGAAGAAGACTGCAAAAACGGTTGGCTGCTTGACGGATTCCCGAGAAATAAAAACCAGGCCATCAAGTTAGATGATGCTTTAAAAGCCGTGAATATGTCACTGGATATCGTTGTAGAAATCCTGTTAGACCGTGAAATCGCCAAAAACAGAATCATGGGTCGCCGCCTGTGCGTTAACGATAACAACCACCCGAACAATATTTTTATCGATGCCATCAAACCGGACGGAGATAAATGCAGAGTTTGCGGCGGCGAGTTAACCTCCCGGGCCGATGATCAGGATGAAAATGCCATTAATAAACGCCATTCCATCTACTATGATACGGATACCGGCACCATGGCCGCTGCATATTATTTCAGGGATCTTGCTGAAAAGGATGATGCCATAAAATACATTACCCTTGAAGGCAAAGCAGCCCTTCCGGATGTTACGGCTGAACTGGTTTCCAAAATATAATTCAAATCTGAAACCAGGAAATATTATTTTTCCTGTTTTCAACAGCACAAATTTAAACCGGTATTACCGCAAACGATTGCGGTAATACCGGTTTTTTATTGATGCAACTTCCGGACATATTGCATCCTTAAATCGATTACTTTGCTAAACTTTAATTTTTACAATAAAAAAAGAAATTTTTTACTTGCAAAAAGAAGTTTTTCTATTTAAAAAGTATAACTTAACAAAAAATTTTAGTAAAGGTGGTGAAGTTTTTGAAGGAAATTACAGTCCGCGTAGATGATAATGACATTGAACGCGCCATGCGCATTTTGAAAAAAAAGATTCAGAATGACGGTCTGTTCAAACGGTTAAAATTGAAAAAAAACTATGAAAAACCAACGGAATACAGACGGCGCAAAAAACGAGAAGCTTTAAGACGACAACGCATTGCCGAGTCAAAACGAAATTCCCGGCCACGTCGTTACTAAACATTAAAAAAACAAGATTCGATAAAACCCGGTAAGAATTTTATCTAAAATTCTGCCGGGTTTTTTGTGATATGTACCCATGACTCAAATAAATTATGATAAATGCCTTGAGGAAATGTTTGGCCTTCACCGGTTCGGCATTAAGCTGGGCCTGGATGTTATCCGCCATATTTTAGATCATCTTGGGAATCCACAGGATACCTTTTCCTGCATCCACATTGCCGGCACCAATGGAAAGGGTTCCATTGCTTCCGGATTGGCAAGCATCCTTACCGCATCCGGATACAAGGTCGGTCTTTATACCTCCCCGCATTTAATTAAATTCAATGAACGGATTACGATAAATGGCATAGAAGTGACTGATGAAGAGATTGTTTCATCCTATCAGGCTGTCAAAGCAATTCCGAAAACAGACAGAGAACCGACTTTTTTTGAATATACAACCGCCATGGCATTGCATTTATTTGGCATGGCAAAAGTTGACTGGACAATTATTGAAACCGGTATGGGCGGACGGCTGGATGCAACCAATGTATTATCCCCTGCTTTGAGCATTATTTCCAATATATCCATGGAACATCGGTTTTATCTGGGCAACACCATCGCTGAAATCACCGGTGAAAAAGGGGGGATCATCAAACACAACACCCCGGTTGTCACCGGCGTGACACAGAAAAGTGCCGTTGATGTATTACAACAGATTGCATCGGAAAAATCCGCTCCCCTGTATCGACTGGGAGAACATTTCAAGGTTCGCCGAAATAAAAACGGCTGTTTTTCTTATTCCGGCATTGATCATCAGTGGAAAGATATGAAAA
>JAGGYV010000025.1 GCA_021162325.1 Desulfobacteraceae bacterium
AATTCCCCGATAAATGCTTTTACCTTGTCATCCGCTTCCAGCTGCATGGTCTGTACGCAGTGGGAAATGATAAATCCGTCCATGCAGACCATTACGGGCAACCGGACATCCATGTTTTCCGCGATCTTCGGGGCCATAATCAGGTTATCATAGGCTTCCTGGTTGTTTTCCGCATAGAGCTGAACCCAGCCCGCATCCCGCGCCCCCATAGAATCGCTATGATCCGCGTGAATATTGATCGGCGCAGACAGCGCACGATTAATCAGCGACATGACTATCGGCTGACGCATGCTGGCGGCAATATAAAGCATTTCCCACATTAGGGCCATACCTGCGGAACTCGTGGCGGTCATCACCCGACCGCCGGCTGCTGCCGCGCCGATACACGCGCTCATGGCGCTATGCTCACTTTCCACGGTAATCATTTCCGTATCCACTTTTCCGTCTGCGACAAACTGGGCAAAATCCTCTATGACCTGTGTGGACGGTGTAATCGGAAACGCGGGGACCACGTCCGGATTGATCTGGCGCATGCATTCACTCATTGCCCCGGCACCCGTTATTGCTACTATTTTACTCATGCTTTTCTCCAGTATACTAATTTAACATCGAACATCGAACATTCACTATAAAAACATCGAACATCCAACGTTCAACTTCCAAGAAGGACTTTTATTCATTTTTATATTTTTAATTTCTCAATTATAAAAAAACATCGCAAAGCGATAACCGTTCGATGTTGAAAGTTGAATGTTCGATGTTCATTATTTAGTGTTCTTCTTTTATGTAATCAATCGCTATTTTCTTACCCTTTTTATTCACCGGGCACTCTTTTGCACAAAGACCGCATCCCTTACAGTGATAATAATTGATACTTTCAATCTCTTTTCTGGGTTTTCCTGCTTTTGTTGTGCTGTCTTTTAACTGGAACGCATCTTCCGGACAGAACACCCAGCACGTTAAGCAGTTAATACAGTTGTCCGAATTCCATATCGGCCGTGAGGTCCGCCAGGTGCCTGTTTCATAATCCGCAGAGTTCCCGCCTTCGGCCACAACGCCGCCGATGGGCAGTTCCTGCCAGTCTTTTAATCGGTATTTATCTTTCATATCTCATCCCCTGTCTCATATCCCAGCCGCATGGCTTCAAGATTTTTTTGGACCAGCTCGGGTCCAAGCATTTTTGCAAACACATGTTCTGCTTCTTCAACGAGCTGATCAATGGAGATAATGTGGCTGGCGGCTTTTGCAAATGCCCCCATCATGGCGGAATTGGGGATTTCCTTATTAAAAAGTTCTCTGGATATTCGGTTTGCCGGAATAGTGAATACTTTCTGGGTATCGGCTTTTAAAAGCGCTTTGATTTCTTTTGCCGGCCGTCGGGTATTAACGATATACCGGGTTTCCGGTTTAACGCCGGCAATAATCTTACCACTGCCGATCAGTGTCGGGTCCACCACTATCACAACATCCGGATTCTGGACCGGCGTGTGTATCCGGATTTCATGGTCTGAAAACCGATTAAATGCTCTCAGCGGCGCACCGCGTCTTTCCGGGCCGTATTCCGGAAACGCAACCACGAATTTCCCGCCGCCCTGCACGGCTTCGCCCAAAGACTTTGCACCGGTTACCGTTCCCTGACCACCGCGGCCATGCCACCGGACTTCATAAAACTTTGACATTTTTTCCTCCCAAAACATATTCTTCCGCCCGCCAGGAACCTACCTGCCGGAAATTTTTTAAAACAGTTTGTTTTTGTATAATAATTTAAATCAGGAATCAACCCTCTATTTAAAAGGAGTTCACATGTTATAGGGGGCACCCATTAAAGGACGGGTCTTCATTCTTTACAGACAAGATAAATATTCTTTGTCAAAAATGAAGACCTGACCGTTCGCAGTAACAGCAATGAGGACGAATTCAAGTCGGACCAAGTCAACGGCCTGATAACAAAATAAATAAGCCTTAAAAAAGCCCCTCATAACGTCTAAAACCCGCCTTTTTGGCACCAAAAAGGCGGGTTTAAAGAATCTTGCCGATATCACGCCATCCGGTCACATGAAAATCTTCCCGGACATAACCGCTGTCTCCGCCATAAATAACAATACGATTCCTGATATCGTTGGATAGTTTTGAAAAAAAGCGAAGTCCCTTGAAAAATCATTTTCCGGAAAACTGGTTCCTCAGGATGAAATCCATGAACCGGCACCTTGGCTTTCAGCTATTGGGTAATGTTAAATTACAAAGTTGCTGGCAACAACTTACTCACAAATACCTGGTTCCGTGCAGTGGTATGTTTTTTCCCGTCTAATTAAATTGTTTCCCCTATCCTGACTGATGTTAGAATAACTATATTCCATATGCAAAACTTCAACTATTGCATTAATCGGTGCATATTAAATATATTTTTTAGCTAATTAATGTACACTCTTTACATTTGTACATTAATCGTGTACAACGATAAAAAATGTACAAACTTAATTCGTATGGCTAAAAAGATGAAAACAAAAAAAAATGACAATCACCGTTTCACTGGCGCAATGGAAATTCTTGATATCGCAAAACAGGCATTTGAAGAGACTGCCGGATGCAATATGCAGATCCAAAAGGCTGCGACTGCCGGAGAAAATCAGCACGATGCCATAATACAGATCAATGCGCCGGAAGGTCCGGTAAAAACGTATTACGTTGAAATAAAAGCAACAATTACAAAAGCGACGTTAGGCTATGTCGCGGAGCGGATACACCGTTTTAAAAAGCCTGCAATGTTTGTTACCCGGCATGTCACCCCACAAATGGCCGAACGTTTGCGCGAACGGAACATTGCATTTATTGATACTGCGGGAAATGCCTATATCCATGATCCGCCGATATTTATTTATATTATTGGCAATAAAAAAAAAGATGCCCCCAAAAAAAATACCATCGGACGGGCATTTCGGCCCACCGGCCTGAAAGTTGTTTTTGCATTGCTTTGTCAGCCGGAATTGGTAAAAGAACCATACCGGGTCATTGTAAAAAACACAAATGTAGCCCAGGGGACAGTTGGTTGGGTCTTGAACGATCTAAGGCAACAGAATTTTCTGGTAGATAGAGGAAAATACGGTCGTAAACTGATCAATGGTGAAAAACTGCTTAATACATGGGTTGAAACATATAATAGAGAGCTCCGCCCCAAATTACTTATTGGGAGATATACAACAAAAAAAACAGGGTGGTGGAAAAATATCGATGGGCAGAATACAAGCGTATGTCTGGGCGCAGAACCGGCGGCGGCTGTTTTAACAAAATACCTTCAGCCCGAAACAATCACCATCTATGCCCCTGAAAAAATCAATCCGTTTCTTTTAACGCATCAGTTAAAAAAAGATCCAAATGGGGATGTTGAATTATTTAAAAAATTCTGGGAATTTGATTATCCCTTAAAGAATGAAGGTATTGCTCCGCCCCTGCTTGTCTATGCAGACCTTATGGCAACGGGAAATGACAGAAATATTGAAACGGCAAGAATGATCTATGACAAATTCATCCATCGATTTATCAAAAAATTGTGATCAGTGAATAATCGATTGCCTGGAGGAAATCAGTGATCAGGCAAAAAATCTGAATATGGACTTTTTTGTAGTGGGTGCTCTGGTCCGCATTCTGATTCTTGAACAGCATTATAATATACCTATAGGTGTGGCGACCCTGGATATTGATATCGCAATTACCATGGTTGACTGGAAACATTACAAAAAATTCAGAGAATCCCTGATCTTTGCTGGATCATTTACGCCAGCTCCTAAAATATATCATCGCCTGAAGTTCAAAGATGATTTTCCTGTGGATTTAATCCCGTTTGGGGCTGTGGAAACGTCGGCGGGATTAATCCAGTGGCCCCCGGATCAGTCCGTTGAAATGAATGTAACCGGTTTTCAGGATGTGTTAAATGACACAATCCTTGTGCATCTATCTGACAAACTGGATGTCCGTTTTGCATCTCTGCCCGGGATGGCAGTTTTAAAACTGATTGCATGGCGGGATCGGCATAATGAATTTCCCGCAAAAGATGCCATTGATATTGCCACCCTGCTAAAATACTATCTGGATGCGGGTAATGATGAAAGGATGTTTGAGCAGCACGCCGACTTGATGGAGTCAGCGGATTTTGATTTTGAACTGGCAGGCGCCAGAATGCTGGGACGTGATATGGCAAAAATCATGAGTCTGCAAACAAAAAAAACGGTATTGGAAATTTTAGATCGTTATACGGACCCGGATGGAAACGATCGTCTGACTCAGTCAATAACACGATGGCTGCCGGGAAAGAATTATGAAAAAGCCATGAATTTGTTAATAAATCTTAAAGCCGGGATTTTGGATAAATAAAACTGCATATTAAAAACAAATGGTGTTTGTAATGACTGAAAATGTAAACTGGTTTCCAAAACATATGAAAGATTCTGAGGATCTTTTAAAAAAGAATTTGAAAGCAGTCAATATTGTTTTCGAGGTGTTGGATGCAAGGGCTCCCTTATCCAGTAAAGATATGAATATTGATAGAATCATCGGGCAAAAAGCAAAAATAGTCATTTTGAATAAATGTGACCTGAGCAGTGATGACGGCAATAAACAGTGGGTTTCTTTTTTTAACAAAGGGGATACCGAGACAGCGTTGGTAAGTGCTGTTACCGGTGATGGGTTAAAAAATATTACAAATTTAGCCCGTAAGGTAATTACTAAGGCTGGAATCAAAAGTAAATCCATAAGAGTCATGGTGGCAGGTATACCCAATGTGGGTAAATCCACTTTGATTAATTGTATGGCCGGGAAAAAAAAGGCCAGGGCTGCCAATAAGCCTGGTGTTACACGGGCGAAACAGTGGATAGATGCAAAATCACAATTTGAACTTCTGGATACGCCGGGAATTTTGCGCCCCAGAGAAGATAAAGAAACTGTTTTAAATCTCGCCTTTATCGGAACCATAAATGATGATGTCCTGGATGTGGGGACGCTTGCATCTGATCTTATAGAAAAACTGGTTGGAATTGTTCCGGAAGAATTATGTGCCAGATTCAAAATTGATATTAACGATAAAACGCCCCTTGAAATCCTGGAAACTATTGCAGCCAAAAGAGGCTGCCTTATGAAAGGGGGTATGGTCGATTATATTCGCGTGTCCGGTATTGTTTTGAGTGAATTCAGAAAAGGGAGACTGGGTAAAATTACTTTGGAATATCCAGCTTGTTAATGGGGTTGTTAATGGAAACGAAAAAACAACATTTTAAATTGAATACGAATGGTCAAACCAAAACATGATCGAACAATCAAATGATAATAAAGGAAAGAAGACAGCGGTCTTGTTTTCAGTTCAAACTTATGGCGTTTCCGATGAGGAGAATGATTCGTCTCTCCTCGAACTCAGGCGCCTGGTTAAAACCATGGGCCTCAACGTCGTCGCAACGCTGAGCCAGCGCCGCTCAAAACCTGAGACGGGAACCTTGTTGGGCGCAGGTAAATTAAAAGAACTTGCCGACTATACCGGCGGCACGGGAATTGTTGAAGGATTTAGTCGGAAATTACCCGACGAAACCTGCGACGATGAAACCTGCGACGACATGGACGAAGATTACCCCGTCGGCAGTCTCGCCGGCTCAGATGAAGAGCGTTCAAGAGATGACCCAATGGCAAAAAACAGCGTGCAAGCCAATGTTGTCGTCTATGATGGTGAAATTTCCACTAAGCAATTGAAAAACCTTGAACAAGCCACCGGCGTCGAAGTTTTGGACAGAACCGGTGTGATCCTCGAAATCTTCAGCCGTCATGCCAAAAGCCGGGAGGCC
>JAGGYV010000359.1 GCA_021162325.1 Desulfobacteraceae bacterium
CATGATATGAGTAAAATTTCATAAAATACTATAATTGAACTATGCCTTTCGATATTTATGGATAAAATCAACACCCAAATATATAATGGCGAAATCGTTGCCGGGTCTCTTCTCATTCCAGAAAGCCGACATATCGCTAAATTACTTATTGCCAATGCAGATGCTGCTGCCTGGCATCAGGCAATTGTCATTGATAATGTATTGCAGAAACGCTCGCCTGCTGCTGCTAAACGCCAGGCAAAGTTGATTAAGAATCGATTGTCACTTATGCAGCCGGCGCTATGGGAAATGATCGACCAGGGTTCAAATGATGTTGCCACACAGGCGGCACTTGCGGCTGCGGTTAAACACAGCCGTCTTCTTGGCGATTTCATGGATCAGGTTATACGAGTCCATTGGAAAACATTTATTACAAAAATTTCAACGACTGACTGGAACAGTTTTATTGAAACGTGTATTCAAAAAGATCCCGTCATAGATACATGGACCGACTCAACACGGGCAAAGCTTAAGCAGGTGGTCTTTCGGATACTTGCTGAGTCCAAATATATTGACGGCACACGGTCTCTCACGCTGCTGCCGGTTTCAATTGTCCCGGAAATAAAGCAATACCTTGTTAAAAATTCGGAGGAATACGTCTTACGCTGTATGAATGTTACCCCATAAATAAATAGTGCCCTAACAAAAACCGCTAATTTTCCCAATTTCTGCGTTGGGCTCAAATTTTAATCCTCAAAATACGACTTGTATGTCTGTGGTTAAAATTTTTGCCCGCCTTGAACTTGAAAAAATTTTCTGGTTTTTCTTCAGGCACTAAACAGGACGCCAATGAACACCTTTAAAACCCGACTGGATAAGATTCTTGATCGCCTCACATCTGATGAATTACTGCAAAATAAAGGTCTTGGTAATGAAATCGGATTTTATATCTTTGATTATCCCCCAGAACATGAACTGGAAATGAGAGAACATATCCAGTTTGTGCTTCGTCAACTTCCCAAAAGAAAACCAACGCTAAAATTTAAACATATCAATTTATTCGAACTGATTACCAGCTACCTGAAATCACGTAAACTGCTGGATCGGGTGCTGACGATGCAGAAGCAAAAAGGCGATCAGGCACTCTTAAAATCCCTCAAAGGCCCGTTAGATCCCAAAAATATTGCACAGGCATTTGTTGACGCAGCAGATCCTGCCAATCATGACCTTATTCTGGTTTCCGGTGTGGGCAATGCCTATCCGTTGTTAAGAAGCCACAATCTATTAAATAACCTGCATTCACTCATGGGTGACACGCCTTTGGTTCTGTTTTATCCCGGAGTCTATACAGGACAAGGTCTCAGGCTTTTTGGAAAACTTAAAGAGGCAAACTATTACCGGGCGTTTCAGTTGGTTGTTTAATGATATACACAAAAAATCACCGAAAAGGCGCTAAGGACACAAAGAAAAATAAAATAGCGCTCCGCGCTTCTGCGAAGCAGTAAAAATATCCCTTTGCGAACTTTGCGTCTTTGCGGTGAAAAATAAATAAAAAAGGAATTACCGCAAAGACGCAGAGAACGCAAAGAAAAAAAAAGAAAAAAAAAGAAAAATAGAATAGCGCTTCGCGCAAAAAAAATCTTTACGCGCGAAGCGCTTATTCCCTCCTTTGCGAACTTTGCGCCTTTGCGGTGAAAAATAAATAAAAAAGGAATTACCGCAAGGACGCAAAGAAAGAAAAGAAAATAACGCTGCGCGCTTCTGCGAAGCAGAAAAAGAAAACTTTGCGCTCTTTGCGCCTTTGCGGTGAAATATTTTTTTACGGTTAAAAAATAAAAGGAAGCTTTCCAATGCAGATCAAAAACATCTTCGAAAAAGACATTTCCCGTCCCATCAACGGGGTCGTTAAAGCAGATCAGCTCAACGAATCGGTGATATGGCAGGAACTTGATGAGTACGTCATCACCCGTGAATTGGATCAGCATTTCAGAAAATTTGTCTCGGCATACAGTGCGGCCACCGACATAAAAGACGGCATGAGAAATGACCCGACAATCACAGACCGGATGGCGGTATGGATTTCCGGTTTTTTCGGGTCCGGCAAGTCGCATTTCATTAAAATACTGTCCTATCTGCTGGGTAATATCAGTGCCGTGTCTCCGGACACAGGAGAATCAAAACATGCCCTTGATTTCTTTAAAGACAAAATTAAAGACCCCATGCTGTTTGGAGATATCAAACGGATTGTCGGGGTGGATACGGACATTATCCTGTTTAACATCGACAGCCGTGCGGACGCCAATGATGGAAGAACAACCCTGCTGTCTGTTTTTTGGCGGGTGTTTAATGAAAGTCTGGGATTTTGCAGCCAGTCTCTCCACCTGGCGGAAATCGAACGGTACCTGACGAAAAAAGGCAAATATCAGGCATTTAAAGATAAGTTTGAAGAAATATACGGTGCAAAATGGGAAGATGAGCGGGATGCCTATAGTCTGCTTTCCGATGAAATCGTTGAAGCGCTTTCAGATGTTTTAGGTAAAAGTAAAGAAGCGGCTGCCGAGTATTTTGAAAACTCTGAAAAGAACCTGATTGTATCTGTTGAAAATTTTGCCAAGCGGGTTAATGAGTACCTGGATTCAAAATCACCAGGCTCCCCAGGCTCTAATGACCACCGAATCGTATTTTTGGTGGATGAAATTGGCCAGTTCATCGGAAGTGATACCCATCTCATGTTAAACCTCCAGACACTTGTTGAGGATCTTGGGCGTCACTGCGCCGGCAGGGCATGGGTGCTGGTTACCTCCCAGGAAGATATTGATGCGGTGCTGGGAGATATCAAATCAACAAAAGCCAATGACTTTTCAAAAATTCAGGGTCGCTTTTACACCCGCCTGTCATTGTCTTCTGCCAATACCGATGAAGTGATACAATCCCGTTTGCTGAAAAAAAATAAAGACGCTGTTCCTTTGCTTGAAAAGTTATTTGATGAAAAAGGGGATATCCTCAAAAACCAGCTCAGCTTTTCCTATGACACCAGCACATTAAAAAATTATTCTTCAAAAAAAGATTTTGTAAATACCTACCCTTTTACCCCGTATCATTTCCAGCTGGTCCAGAAGATATTTGAATCCATCCGAAAAGCCGGTGCAACGGGCCTTCACTTAAGCCGTGGCGAACGATCCATGCTTGATGCCTTCCAGTCTTCCGCCGTAAACATTGCGGCAAAAGAAATCGGCGCACTGGTTCCGCTCTATGAATTTTATCCCTGTATTGAAAGTTTCTTAGATACATCTGTCAAACGAAGCATTGAACAGGCAAAAGACAATGCCGGTCTGGATGTGGGCTTTGACATTCAGATCCTCCAGGCCCTGTTTCTGATTCGTTATGTGGATATCATAAAACCCAATGTGGAAAACCTGGTGACCCTGTGTATTGATCAGGTGGATGCGGACCGGATAGTGCTTAAAAGAGATATTGAAGCATCCCTGCAGCGACTCGAAAAAGAGACGCTGATTAATCGCAATGGGGATCTGTATTTTTTCCTGACCAACGAAGAACGGGAAGTCTCCCGTGAAATCAAAGGTGTTGAAATAACCTCTGCTGCTGAGACGGAGTTGTTAGGGGATATAATTTTCGATGATATCTTAAAAGGCAAAACCAAGCACAAATATACGGCATATAATCGGGATTATGCCTTTAACCGAATCTGTGATGACCGTTTCCGGGGCAAAGAATTACAAAATGAGCTGGGCCTTGAGATCATCAGTCCGCTTCATGATGAATACAAACTGTTTATTCCGGCAAAGTGCAATTTATACAGCTCCGGTAAAGACGGCAACCTGATCGTCAAGCTTGATGACAACCCGACCCTGACCACAGAACTGCGCCTGTATCTTCAGGTTAAAAAATACATTGAGAATAAAAGTAATCCGTCTGCATCCCACAATTTGAGCCAAATACTTAATGATCGTGCAGTTGAAAACAGGGAAAGAAAAGACAGGCTCATTGCGCTTTTCGACGATCTGATTTCAAAAGCCGAGTATTATGCGCTGGGCAAAAAGCTCGACATTGACGGACAAACAACTGCCAAAGCCATTAATGACGGATTTGATTATCTGGTTAAAAATATTTTCAGCAAATTTTCTTATCTCACATATGTCGCCAGCGACCCGTTAAAGGAAATAAAGCAGATCCTTCTTTCAGATGACGTGGCCCAGCATCAGCTGTCTTTGGATATCAAGGGAAAAGAACCCCCAGATATTAAACCAGATATTAAAGAGGTCAAAGGATATATTAATGGTAAGACCGCTATCAACCATTCCGTAATCTTAGATGAACTGGTAAAGCATTTTACCAAAAGGCCATATGGCTGGGGCGATTTTCAGGTGATTATCCTGGTAGCAAAGCTGTTCATGGCTGGCGACATCAAGCTTGTTATTGATGAAACAAAAATTGCTCCCAAAGATGCCATTGCACCGCTTTCCAAAACCCATCAATGGAAAACAGTAAAGATTATTGAAAATCCCCGGATGGATCAGAAAACACTGGATACTGCTAAAAAGCTTGCCAAAGACATGTTTGGTGCCATTCCGCCGGACAGCCAGGAGAAACTCAGCCAGCACATTATTGATAATCTGGAAAAATGGTCTGCAACCCTTGATAAATTTAAACCTCTGGCAGATACGGGTAATTATCCCGGCAAGCAGGAAATTGATGGCTGTCTGGCAATTATTGCTAAGATAACAAAAATTCATGATGCCTATGAGCGGATCAAAGCATTTAATGAAAGCAAAGATTACCTGCTGGATGCGGAAGACGACCTTCAGACAGTCAAAGATTTTTACACCAATCAGAAAAATACCTGGGAAAATCTCAGCAACTCTTTAAAACGTTTCATGCCCAATAAATCAGCGATTGAAAAGAATCTGGATGCGTTCAGCGCATTAAAACGAATGCTTGAAATCGAAAAAGCACCGAGTCCATATACGATGATCAAAGAAGTGGATGGTTTGATTTCAAGAATAGATTCCGTAAATAAAGACCTGCTCCAAAAACAAAAAACATCGGCTGAAAAAGAGGTGGATTCAAAAATTGATCAGTTAAAAGCAGAACTGGATAAACACAATGCAGATGCAAATTTTCGCAATGAAATTTTATTCCCAATTCAGCAGGTAAAGAAAAATATCCAGACAGATTTCAGTATTCCGGAGATTTCATACAAAGTATCTGACACCCGGGAACTGTTTGAAGATGCGTTTATTGAGATTGAAGATAAATTTCAACCGCCTGATGGTAAGACGAAAAAGAAACAGACCCGGACAGTCAAACCGTCAACCTATGCAAAGAAGGTATACCTTGAGACGGAAGCAGACGTGGATGAATATGTTGGTAGTGTGAAAGATGTGCTGCTGGATGCGGTGAAGAGTGATATTCGTGTGAAAATCATTTAACCACAAAACAATTCACCGCAAAGACGCAGAGGACGCAAAGAAAAAAAAGAAAAAGAAAAGAAAAGAATAAAGAAAATGGCGCTTCGCGCAAAAAAAACATCACCGCAGAGACACTAAGGACGCAAAGAAAAAGAAATGGACTGTTCTGCTTCGCAGAAGCGCGAAGCGCAGATTATTTTTTTACTTTGCGCTCTTTGCGCCTTTGCGGTTAAAAAAAACAAGCCTTTGCGGTGAGAGAAGAAAAAATGATAAAATCAGAAGACAAATTATCCAGGGAAACTATCGGCGCGGCCATTGAAGTCCATAAATATCTGGGGCCGGGACTTCTTATTTTACCATCATTTTTTATCGGTTATTTTTGTACTGGTGTGCTGATCCTGATCAACTTTTTTTAATGCCTCTTTTATTATTTTTTCATCACACCCGGGGAATGTTATGGTCCTGGCCGGATTGTTTGCCGTGACAGAATATCCCATATTCAACAGGGTCTTTACGAATTCGTCAAAATGTCCGTGAGCCGGGAAATGAAGAGTTGTCACAACGGACCGCCGGACGTTGATTTTCTTTTTCGGTTGTTTGGAGTTCTTTTTTGGCGCGCCGGGTTTGCAAAAAACGCTTTTGACTTCCTTGTCCGGGAATTCCAGCCTTGTTTCCGGGTGTTTTATCAACAACGGGACCTGAAGTTCCGTTTCAAGCTGCTGATATACCTCTTGCGGTGAATGGATGATGTGTAAATCCCGGGCGGCTTTTTCCACAATATAATCTTTGGCGTACTTTGCAGCTGTTTTGCCTTCGAGCAAGGCAAATCCCTCGTAAAGAATAAATGTCTCGGCCTGTCCGCTCCACGTTTCGAGCTCTTTTTCCACATTGCCGGGGAGCGGCTGTTGCGTCAGATCCCGAATGATTTTTACAGGGTCCAGGGAATCGTCGGCCGCCAGACTTGCGATCACTTTTTTCTTCGACAGTTTCATTATGGTGTGAATGTCGTTATTTCTAATATGACAGAACAATGCGAGGGTATTGATAACCCGGGCCGGGTAAAATAATGACGCTACGTGGATTTCAAAATTCGGCAACACGGTTACAACGGGTTCTTTGATCTCCTGCTGAATTGCCTGTCGAAAATGGTCCGTGACCTTGAAAGCGAGAATTCGCCCCATGGAAGGTTTTTGCGGTAGATCCCCTTTTTTGTCATAAGCAAGTTCAACATAGCGCATTGTCAGCGGAATATTTTCAAGAAAACGTTCTATGTAACGCCCTTCCACCCGTTCGAAGGCGTTGGGGCTTGTCTGGGTTATATCGGATTGGGGCCAGTGATCCTCTGGTTTCTGCTCCATAAAATTATGGTACCGGTTCTTTTTGCCATACGGCAGTTTGGGTACTTTTTCAGGTATCAAAAAATAGGGCCTGCCGGTTTTAATAAAATCGATCAGAGACTTGACGGAATTCCATTTTCCGGGGACACATGAGGCAAGAAGCGACAAAATAAACTGCCTGGCCCCTGGAAAATCAATTTTTTTCATTACCCCGGTCAGACAGCCGGCACGGTCAAAACGGTCAAGACGGCTTTTGGGTCCGTATGAGAAAAACTCATTGCTACAGGGATAGGCTTCATTTATCAAGCATGCCTGGATTTCATTCTCCTGTTTTTGCAGGGATAAATTAAAGAAAGAATGGGCACGATCAGCATCCAAATAAACATAATTATCGGGAAAAGACGGTGATGAGCTGGTATACCCTGCATACACACCTTCGGTATTGTATTGAACAAATTTCATTCTCAGGCACAGCCGGTCAATGTGGGAAACCCATGGAGAATAGCCATCAGAACGGACTTGTTCAAGGGCCTCTTCATCGCCCATGACCTTTGCCAGGCGCACAAGGTCGGCCTTGGGAATTTGATTTTCGCGGTGGGTCCGCTTAATTCCCCGTGAGTCGATATAATCGAGAAATACATTAATATCATGACGGATATCAGCCTTGTTGGCAACAATGACCAAGCCTTCCGGATTGATTTCAACAATATGGTCTAAATGGTTTTTCCCCATAAACGTTCTTTAATAGCCTTTAACGCTGTTTGCTTTTTTTATGACATGCCCCGCTTTTTTTGTCAGCTTCTGTATCTCCGGCAACAGGTCCGGCGGAAATACGATAAACTCATCATTTAAGCTGATAAGTTTGCCGGTGGCGGCAAATTTTTTTTCGATTATTATTTTAAGGGTCAGGTCGCTGATTTTTGCCGTCATGACATTTTCATGAATAATTGTTTTGTTTCTCCGCTTTTTTATGAGGGCCGTCGTGTCTTTTATCCCTGCAAGATGCTTATGAAGCCATAAAAAATCGGGCTCTTGCTCAATTTTTCCCATACAGCGGCTTAATCTGATGAAGTCGATTTTACCTGTGAGCCTGCCGCCGGTTACCTGCATGCGACAGGCCCGGGCGATGATTTCCAGACTTTTATACCTGACAAGGTTGAGGTCCACGGCAAATGTGTTCTCGTCCATGGCGGTTAAATAATCCCCCGGTTGAAGACCTGAATTTATTGTATCATTTTTGTTTGAACGGTAATAAAATGTTTTGCCTGCGGTTGTTTTGGCAAGGCAGCCCCGGCGCCAGCCTTTTTCGCACAGTGTTTCCAAAAAATCCGAAACAGGATCAGGCAGATCGCCGTCGGCAAAGACCGTTTCAAACAAAGGAATCAGGCTTAACGAATGAAACCATTGATTGGCATCCATTCGGCTCAGAAAAAAATCAAGCAGCCTGCCAAGGGGAAGACTGTCGCTTTGCTTGGGAATTTGAATATTGTTTACCCACAAAGATGTATTCCAGGATTGCAACTGCTTTTCAGTAAATTTTGTGTTATCCATCAACAAAACGCCGTCTTTAATATGCAGCCGTCCCTTTATAGTTTCCGATTCAGCGTCGGTTTTTGATTCAGCCCCGGCTTCAGGCGCAGCGGAAAGAATCTCCGCCATTTTTTTTTGCAGAATGTTTTCGGGCGGTAAAATGATCTTTGGATTCTCAATTTCTTTTGCCGCAATTGAAGGCGGGAGATGATGGGCAAACTCCGGCGGAAACAGGAAGCGCTGACGTTCAAGGATTGTTTTTTCATCCAGAAGCCGCTCCAGTGTTTCATCAAAAATGAGAATACCGCATCGGATAAGATTTTTCCTGACATTATCAAATACTATTTTATATTTTCGATTAAATGTAATCCCCCATGAATTAGCACCCATTGCCGGGTATATCCGGGAAAAAAAAGTAATATCAACTTCTCTTTTCAGAAAAAGCATTAAATTCAAAAGAACACATTCTTTTTCATCCAACTGTGCCAAAGCCTTTTTTACACCGGCATCTGAAAGGAAAACATGCTGCAAAAGATCCGGGGAGGAAGCGTAGTTTGCGGGAAATCCCCGGGCTTTACAGATCGCCTTTTTGTCCGTGGCGGTCAGGCCATAGCCGCACATATTTTTTAGCATTTTTTCATGCTTCATAAATCATTTCCCTGCATAATATGGTATTCATACCCCTGCTCACAGAGAAACAATTGCCGTTTTAAGGCAAAATCCTGTTCAACAGTGTCCCGGCTGACAATGGTATAAAAATGCGCCCGGCCGCCGTCTGATTTTGGTCGCAGAATACGTCCAAGTCTCTGGGCCTCTTCCTGGCGGGAGCCGAATGTGCCTGAAATCTGAATGGCCACGGACGCATCCGGAAGATCCACCGCAAAATTGGCAACCTTTGAAACCACAAGGATACTGATTTCACCGGTTTTGAATTGATAAAATAGTTCATCACGCTGTTTCTGGGGCGTTTTTCCGGTAATTAACGGGATGCCCAGTGTCTCTGAAATTTGCTTTAACTGATCCACATACAGGCCGATAATTAATGTTTGGGCGGTTTTATGCTGTTTGAGAATTTGCATGACCACATTTGTTTTATCCGGGTTTTCAGATGAAATTCTGAATTTCGAACGACGATTCGCAACAGCATAGGGCATGCGGATGTCATCCGGCAGGGGCAGGCGTATTTCATAGCAGGAAGCAGTGGCAATCCACCCCTGCCCCTCCATCTCCTTCCATGGCACATCCATTTTTTTAGGACCGATCAGGGCAAACACATCCTCCTCCCTGCCATCTTCCCGGACCAGCGTCGCCGTGAGACCGAGACGGCGCCTGGCCTGTAGTCCGGCGGTAATCTGAAATACCGGAGCCGGCAGCATGTGAACCTCGTCATAGATGATCAGTCCCCAATCCCGCTGGTCAAAAAGGCCGAGATGTAGAAAATCGCCATCCCGGTTTGGCCGATAGGTCATTATCTGGTAGGTGGCAATGGTAACCGGTTTGATTTCTTTTTTTGCTCCGCTGTATTCGCCGATCAGATCATCTCCGAGGCTGGTCTTGTCCATCAGCTCGGTCTTCCACTGCCGACTGGCTGTCACATTTGTTGTCAGAATCAGGGTGGATGCCTGCAACTGGTTCATGCACGCAATCCCTATTATTGTCTTGCCCGCCCCGCATGGAAGCACAATTACGCCGGACCCGCCACGCGCTTCGCCCCCTGCATAAAACGTATCAGCCGCCTGCTGCTGATACGGACGGAAAAAAAAACGGTTCCCGGCCAGCGTAAAATCGCGTATTGTAAATGAGGTTGTCTCTCCGGCTGAATATCCGGCCATGTCTTCTGCGGGATAACCGATTTTAATCAGGGCCTGTTTGATTTTACCGCGGTTCACCGGCAGCACCAGGAATTGCTTTTGTGATATCCTTCTTGCGAGAAGCGGTGCAACCTGTTTGCTGCGGGATATTTCCTCTGCCAGTGCCGGGTCATCAACGCTTAGAAGCATGCCCTGATTTTCCCTGGTCAGACTGACACGCCCGTACCTGTCGGCAAAATCATTTATTCCGGTAAGGATATGTTCCGGCACCGGATATTTTGAATAACCCACAAGGGCCCCGGTTATTTCGTCCGTTAAAATACCTGCAGCGCAGGCATTCCATACGGAAAGCGGTGTTATCCGGTAAGTGTGAATATGCTCCGGCGATTTTACCAGTTCGGCAAAACGCGATAGCGCATCCCTGGCCTGTTTATATTTTGGACTATTGACCTCCACCAGAACGGTGTGGTCACCCTGGACGATCAGCGGGTTGGTCGGATCAAATGTTGTCATATTGATTTATGTAACGATTTATAAAATAATTAATAAATGGCAAGTTTATCATAAAAAAGGAATCTGTTTTTCCACGGTCTTTAGCACAGGTGTATTGCATTATTTATCTTGTATGTCAAATTCATAGATGCGCCGGCAACACCGACGCATGAATATAAATTCAA
>JAGGYV010000344.1 GCA_021162325.1 Desulfobacteraceae bacterium
AAATCTGACTTTTTACGGGACTATCAATACTTTAAATCATTTAAACCCAAATATAAACCCAAATATATACTTGGATAAATTCTTAAAAACTTATGTGCCTCATCGCAATCGCCACCGGAATTCACCCGCTCTACCCGTTGATTATTGCGGCAAACCGGGATGAATTTTATCATCGCCCCACCGCCCCGCTGGCATTCTGGCAAGATCACCCGAATATTCTGGCCGGAAAAGACCTTGAACAAAACGGGACCTGGCTGGGAATTACAAAAACCGGGCGCATCGCTGCGATCACCAATTTTCGGGAACCGGCATCCATTGATCCCCATGCGCCGTCAAGGGGACTTCTAATCAGCAATTTTCTATCCTCAAATCAACATCCTGAAGATTACCTTCAAGCCATCAAAGATTCCGGAGAAAAATATAACGGATTCAACCTGGTTGTCGGTGACATGCATCAGTTGTGGTGGTATTCCAACAAAAACAAAGACTCCGTCAACAGCCACATCGTAAAAATCACACCCGGCATTCATATGATCAGCAACCACCTGATGGATACACCGTGGCCGAAAACCATAAAAACAAAATCCGGGATACAAGATATCTGCCATCGAAAAAATACCATTGACCCGAAAGATATTTTCCAGGTGCTTGCGGACAGAAACCAACCCCCGGATGAGCAATTGCCGGAAACCGGCGTTGGCCGCCAATGGGAACGAATTTTGTCTCCCGTGTTTGTATCCAGTGATATCTACGGGACCCGCTCTTCTGCAGTGATACTTTCAGATAACGACGGTCGAATAACGTTTGCCGAACGGACATTTAAATCTCAAGGGAATCCCCCGATCATTGAAAAGACAAGAACGTTTAACGTCAAAATAGCGTAATTTCTCAATAAGTCAAAATCACCTTAAAATAAATGTTTTATTTTTTTGACCATGGCGGTTATCATAGGTTCAATAATATCCGGAGATATCATGGAAAAAGTGGGTGATCCGGAATTCTGCATATTTGATATTATCAGTCAGGATATACAACGAATTTCCATTTAATCGGGTATTGAAAAGTACGCTAACGATTTAATCCATTGTAGGAGGTAATGCATGGAAGGATGGCTCCTTCTGTTAAAAAACGAATATTTAATTGAATTCATTAAACTTTTATGCCTGATTCTTGCTGCCATTATCGGATTTTATGTGAGCAGAAAAATTATTCTGCCGCTAATTCATAAATTCCTAAAGCGTACTCAGGTGACATGGGATGATTTGCTGACCGATCATAAAGTTTTCGGCCGGCTGATGTTGCTCATCCCGGCCATGATCATTCACTATGGCTTGCCTCTGGTGCCGGAATTTTACGATTTTCTATCCAAAACCATCCAGATTTATGTTTATTTTGTCATCATTGCTATTTTAAACAGCTTTCTTGATGCCTTTGTCGCCATCTACAGTACCCGGCCCATGTCTTATAAATGGCCGTTAAAAGGCTGGGGTCAGTTGTTGAAAATGTTTGTCACCATCTTGGGAGGGATTTTTATCATTGCATTGATTTTAGACAAGTCGCCCTGGGGTCTTGTGAGCAGTATCGGTGCCATGACCGCCATTCTCCTGCTCATTTTTAAAGACACCCTGCTCTCATTTGTCGCCAGCATGCAAATAGCCAGCTACAACCTGATTCGCGTGGGCGACTGGATTGAAATGCCGGCATTTGGGGTGGATGGTGATGTGGTTGACATCTCCCTGCATACGGTTAAAGTACAAAACTTCGATAAAACAAATGTGTCTGTTCCCACCCATAAATTCCTGGATAATTCATTTAAAAACTGGCGGGGAATGTACGAAGCGGATGGTCGCCGCATCAAACGATCCATTCTGATCGACCAGACCAGCATCGCCTTTCTGGATCAGAACATGCTGGAAAATCTTGAAAAAGTTGATTTTCTCAAAGATCACCTGAATCAAAAACAAAAAGACATATCCGTAGACAATCAAAAGCATGCACATTCTCCGGACAACCCGTTAAACGGACGACGCCTGACAAACCTGGGAACTTTTCGGGCCTATGTGCTTGAATACTTAAACCGCAACCCGTATGTCAGAAAAGATTTAACCCTGATTGTCCGGCATCTTCAGCCGGAAGCCAACAAAGGACTGCCGCTTGAAATCTATTGTTTTTTAAACGATACCCGATGGAATCAGTATGAATCCATCCAGGCGGATATCTTTGACCATATCCTGGCTGCTATGCCCATTTTCGGGCTGCGAACATATCAGAGAGATGCCATGGTGGACAAGCGGGTTTAGAAATCACTCCACTCTGTGACCGGTTCCAACTTCACCGGCGGATAAATCTGTCCGTGTGCGGGCGGCATGGAATTATATACCCAGCCGATGTCAACGATACCGGTTTGAATTCCCCGTGAACGGATTGCGCCGTTAAACGATCCCCGGATCATCACATCCTCCATTTTCATGGTCATCCCGAAAATCGCCACGTCCGTTCCCACCGGGATTTGGTTTAGTTCATCTCCGTACGCCATGGTTGAAAACGCCAGCCGACGGCTGTCTGCCGCCTGGCACTGTAGAAGCGGCACCAGTTCGGGATACCCGTCGTCACGGATATAGGCGATAAACTTTAACGAATCAAGCCGGTTAAACAGATCTTCGCTGAATACATTGAGAATCCGTTCGTTCTTTCCGGTCACTGCACCGCCTTTGGCTAATTTTGTCATCAGAGAAGATAGAATAATTTTGGCCAGCGGCAGGCCGTCCGGTCCCCGGGCATCAATGAGGTCAAGATAATGCACGGTATTGATGCCAAAATAAGCGTTATACCGGAACATGGGCTGATCATTGTATATTTCATACTCAGGCCCTTCCTGACGCAGATGCGTCCACTTCGCATGCCCCCGCCACATCTTCCGATCCATGCTCATCACCAGAAACCCGATCTTCGGGTTCTTCTGAATATGTATTTTACTGTCCCCCTTGCAGAACTCCCCTAGAATAACCTGTTTCGGACCGGCTGCACCAATGGATGTGATCAGCGTAATATGGGGAAGCCCATCCGGGTTGACCGATGCCACCAGGCCAACTTTTTCAGCGGGCGCAAATGCCTTGATTGTTTGATTGTCAAATTCTTTAAGATTATACACCACCGCCCACCTCCTGTTTTATTTCCTGTTTTTCTACGTCAGTTTCGGACGGCAAGAACAAAAATTCACATTCAAACCGCCAACCTTCTGTTGAATTTCTTGTTTTTCTTCCGTTTCCGAAGATTCCATACGGGTTGAACCAGTCGGAAATACGATTTTTCGGTCCACACCCGATGATTTCGCTGTTTTCGTCAACGCGTCCATGTCATCTTTTGTGAGCAATTGGGCATCATGAAAAGTCCATTTTTGATCCAACCGCAGGTATTTGTCCCGGCACAGATTATTAAACGCGCACAATTCCCAACGGTCAACCACATCAAACAGGTTTTTTGCAATAAACTGTCCGATTCCGTTAATATTTTCCGGGGTCGCTGTGGCGTTCGGAATCAGGGGTGTTCGAATCCACAGCGTGTTCGGGTATACATGGGAGCGGATATAGTCCGCCACATATAGCAAGTTATCTAAAATCCGTTTATTGTCATGCCCGGTAAATTCTTTGTGCGCTTTCGGGTCTATCAACTTCATATCAAACAACACCATTGCCGCATAAGGCAGTGTTTGGTCCAGAGCATCCCGGCTGCACTGCCCGCAGGTGTCCAGTGCCGTATGCAGTCCCTTTTGCCGGAGCGATTTTAAAAATGCACCGGCAAATCCCGCCTGCATGGTTGGTTCTCCCCCGGATATCGTGATACCACCATCTGATGTTTTAAAATACGCCCGGTCCTTGATGACCTCTTCCACCAGATCGTCCAGCGACCAAATTTTTCCCAGCAGTTCCAGGGCGGTTCCCGGACATTCCATCGCACAGTCACCACACCCGGTACAACGGGCCCGGTCAATCAGCATCCCTGTTTCCGTGAGCGTCAGCGCATTTTCTTTACAAACCGACAGGCATGTTTTGCACCCGATACACCGGCTGCCCACCCACTGCAATTGCGGTTTTATGGATATGCTTTCGGGATTGTGGCACCAGGCGCATTTGAGCGTGCACCCCTTTAAAAAAACCGTTGTCCGAATTCCCGGCCCGTCTTCGGTGGACATCCGCACTATCTCAAGAATAGTCGCCTGATTTTTATTTAAATTTTCTGTTAACATTTATTTTCCTGCAAACTTAATTTATAATATCACAATACATCCAGGTAAAACCTCTGGATTCCCGCCTTCGCGGGAATGACGATTCATGAGATATGCCCGTAGTCCGTCTTTCCCGCGAAGGCGGGAATCCAGAAAAAATATCACAATATGTGGGGTTCCAAAACTTTTTTGAGAACATACCTTAATTTTATCATAATCCTGCAAAATAAATTTTATTCAAACACAATAATTTGGTTTCAAGACAAGGCAAAAAAGCCTGACTTAGGTGGCAAAGAAAAAAGCTTCACCATTCACATAAAATTGGCAAGGTGCACAAATTTTGAGGAATGAGGCGTAGCTTGCTACTCCGCAGTGACGAAGAATGAAGTGCAACCCAAAGTTAAAATAGACTTTAGACTTTTTGCGAAGCCACTCTTTAAAACCGTTCATGACTAAGTCGAGCTATCACCTCATTCTGCAATTCCTTGCCCACTGACGTAAAATATGCATTATACCCGGTAATCCGTACCAGCAGGTGCCGATAGTCCTGGGGGTTTTTCTGGGCATCCAGCAGCATGTCAGAATCCAAAATATTCACCTGAAGGCAAGTGCCGCCGTTTTGCGCGTATCCTTTTAAAAACGCTTTAAACTTATCTCTATGCTCGGGATCTTTCATAATCGAAGGGTTAAAGGTAATCGTGTGGCTGGCACCGTTGGGCAGGCTGTTTAAATAATCTTCCCAGTCGCCCTCTCCCTCGACCGCCATGCCGCCCAATGCTTTCCCCACAGAATTGGCATTTGCCGTAGGACCGTTAATATCCGCGCCATTAGACGGACAGATGGCATTGGACAAAAACTGTCCTTTTGCCCGTCCGTCGGCACTGGCTGCCATTACATACCCGTCACCCGCCCAGTAATTCCAGCTCAGCATCCCGGGCCTAAACTGACGGCCGGTGGAGTGGGTTTTGTGCTTCCAGGTTTCAGTGGTCCAAAAGTCCATGACCTGTTTTGCCATGGCATCCGCCGCATCATCATCCCGGCCATACTTGGGCGCCCGGTTTTTTGCCAGGGCCTGGAGCACATCATGGCCCTCCCAATTGTCTTTTAGCGCCGCAATCAATTGGGCCATGGTGCATTTTTTTTCATCAAATACCAGATATTTTATGGCCAGCAGCGAATCCACTGTTGTGGCATAGGTCACTGCCTCAAGTGTGGTCAAACTGATCTGGGCCCCACCCTGGGTAACATCCAGTCCTTTCTCAGCACACCCCTTGACCAGGCATGACAGATACGGCGTTTGGAGATATTTTGCCCGAACACTTTCGGATTTCTCATACACATCCATACATTTTTGTATAATATAGACCGTCTGCATCTTATAGGCATCCCAGAACTGGTCCCAGGTTGTAAACCGGGTTGCATCCCCGGTTTCAGGTCCGTCCTGACGTATTTTTTCGGTCTTGAACGTCATGGGATCCACAAAGGCAATCAGATCTCTGCCACCGGTTAAAGCCAGCTCCACCGCTTTTAACAGATTTAAATTATTGTCAACGGTTCCGGACCGGTCATTGCCCACCATGGTATTTTCAAGGCACCCAACAGGCGCATATTCATGCACATTGTCTTTGTTGATCAGATGGGAAATGTTTGCTTCTTTTGCCTGCCGAAGCATCCCGGCCATGGACCGCTCATCAAAATTAATCAGAAACGGCGCCCCCTGACTGGATGAGATCATATCTACCATCTTATCCATCAATACTTCAGGCGTATTCCGATGCATCCGGATATTGGGCTTTGGTTCCAGGATGGGCGTCATATCGTCGATAACTTCAAGCATGGCATAGGTCAGATCATTGGTCATGTCCGTCAAATTCGGGCCGTCTTTGCCCAAACCGGAAAGGGTGATGAGCTGACCGAATCCGGCAGTGATTCCCTGGTTTCCGTTACGAATCATGGCATCATAGGCGGTGTTTGAATGAACCCAGAAACATTTTAGAATTTCTTTGCCAAACTCCCGATTCATGCCGTTTTTTATCGAATATTCCCAGTACGGCAGCAGATACTGATCGATCCGGCCAAAGGAAACACCCGGGCCGGGATAGTTTTCATCACTCATGACCAGCATATGGTTGATCCACAGGGCCTGAACCGCTTCCCAGAATGTTTTTGGCGGTTCCCATGGCACCCGGCTCAGGTTCTGAGCCATCTGGTTTAGTTCCGCCTTGCGTTCCGGATCAGTTTCCGATGCTGCCAGCTGTTGGCATATTTTAACATATTTTGCCGCAAGATCCCGGGGCATGGTCGCTGCCGTCATCATAGCGCGAAGCTGGGCGCCGGCAGTACCGTCTTGATCTTCTTTAGATAAGCTGTTGTACTTGGATTCCAATTCCGCATAGATCCCCTTCCAGCCCAGGGTCAATGTTCTTTCATGTCCCGGAACGATATGGCCGCTGGTGGCTCCGGC
>JAGGYV010000223.1 GCA_021162325.1 Desulfobacteraceae bacterium
CGCATTGGCTGATGGTATAAGCGCTATATTGAAGCGTATTGGCAAAGGGCCATTGCGTCCCAGAGGGTACAAACCGAAACCATCGGCTCAGCTTTTACTTTGGTGAAAAAAATGGGGGAAGTTCTTCGACGATGTTGTCGATCTTACGGACGCGATCCTGGCGCTCAAAATCGCAGCCAACGTGGATACCGGCGATGCAAATATTATTCCGGATGCCGATGTGAATGGAGACCAAAAAATCGGCATTTCCGAAATGATTTATATCCTGCAGAAGCTCTCGGGATTCCAATAGATATAAGATCCGTGGCAGAACAGAGTCTTACTTCTATATGCTCTTGATATCTGAGACAAATCGACTCGCCTGTTTTCTATACAACTTCAAGCGCGGCTTCTTCTTTTTCAAGGTACTCATCAAAGCTGAGCCTTCTGTCTACGAAGCCACTTGAAGAAAATTCTACAATTTGGTTGGCAAGCGGTGCGATAAACTTGTGATCGTGGGAGGAAAAGAGAATGATTTCGGAAAATGAGAGAATGCTTTCATTGAGAGCGGTAATCGATTAAAAATCCAGGTGGTTGGTGGGCTCATCCAGAAACAGAACATCCGGATTTCCGAACAATGTCGGGCCAGAAGCACCCGCACCTTGTCCGTGCCCTCCAGCTTTTTCATTTTTTTTGATGATGTTCCTGGGAAATTCCCAGTTCGCTCAACAGAACCGCTGCATCCGATTTCGTCTCATACCCGTCCATCACGGTAAATTCCGCCTCGATTTTGAACTTTTATGATTTGCCCTCGGAATCTGATTTCTTACGAGTTTGTTACCCCTTAAACATTAAAAAAATCAAAGAACAGCTGGACCATTTCCTGATCCGCATTGGGTACCGGAACAATTGACCGGGAACCGCCTTTTTTAGCAAGGGTGTAAAGCTTTTTTTCTTGTGTGATTTTTTGTATTAACGTTTTTTCGTCTTGTGATTTTGTGTTAGATTTTAAAAGATTGACAAACCGGCACAATCGGAATGCGGTGACCAGTTCGGCCGTGCTTAAGGAATTATTCCAGGGAAAAGCGGAAGAGCCGGCACAAAGGAAGGGCGGATGTTTGTCAAAGATAGCTTTATCCGTGAAATCGAAAATCCCGGGGACCGGGTAAAAAAGAGAAATCCCAATGCGCGTGGGTTGTTTTGCCAGATAGGCAATGTTGGCGGCCACGGTTTTTTTCGTGTCTTTTTTAAAACCGCTGATAAAATAGGTAATACTTTGGGTTTGATGTTTATCCAGAATTTGAACCACTTCTTCATACCGGGAAAATGTGGCATCTCTTTGTTCTGCTTCAAGAATTGGACGATGGGTTGAGGCAATGGACAGATTAAACTGTTTCATTCCAAGATCGATAAGGATTTTTACAAGTTCGGGGGTGAGCTTCGTATAATCCAAACCATTTTCAGCTAAGAAAAAGACTTTGGAAAATTTTTCTTTAAATATTTTCAAGACATTTAAAAAATATTCCGGTGCCAGCAGCAGGTTGTCATCTTCAAAATTGACATAAACTGGTTTTTTACAGTCTTTTTTATCGATGGATAGTTCGGCCAGGTTTTTTTGAATTTTTGTGATTGGAATCACACGGAATTCCCGGCCATGGCACAGAAAATTTGAACAGAACCGACATCTTTTCGTGCATCCCCGGGATAAGGAAGTGGTAAAATAGATGGCGTTTGCCGTTGTGTTGGTTTTTTTGAGAACAAACGCAATCTCATCCGCACTTGTTTGCTTTTTAATTCGTGGGGCAATAATATGGCCGTTATTTTTTTGGTAAAGGTTGGGGACTTCGGAAAATTTGTTTGAATTGGATTTCAGGACGGCTAAAAAAGAAGGAACCGAGACTTCCGCTTCACCCGTTATCGCAAAATCAATATGTGAATTTCGGATAAAAAAATCAGGATACGCGCTGACGCCAGCGCCGCCGACCACAATAATTGTTTTCAGACGCATGGCCCGAAGATGGGAAGCCAGCTTCAGAGCCGCATCCGCGTAGCAGAACGCAAAGCAGGGAATAAACACAATGTCCGGCAAAGCAGCAATGATTTGATCCGCGCAGTGGTCAAGCGGTGGCCCGAAACGTTGGTACCGGGTGAAAAATGAGACGCTACCGGTTTCGTTTTCAATGATATGGGGTTTTAAATAATCAAGTGCGTTGGGCCGCCGGAGTTGACCACCTTTTTTTTTCTGGAGCGGGAAATTAAATAATTGAACCTCGCACCCATTTTCCTGCAAAAGGCTGTATAAAATTTTACTGCCTAATCCTGTAAACCGGTGGGGTGTAAAATAAAAATCAAACACTGGTGGAATGGCAATGCAGGCGTTTAGTGGTTTTTTTTGTTGCGTTGAATGGTTGTCAATCGTTTTCAATTCGGTCTACCAGGATGTTGGTTATTCGGTGATACAGCGCAACAAAAAATTTTGACTCCCAACTGACTCATCCATAACCTTTTGAAATGATGGACAAGTTATTTTTTTGAGACAGTGGTGATGCGTCACCATGAAAAGCTTTTTACGAAGTCATCAACTTTATTTAACGAGCGCTAATTGGGCTTTACACCATCCATAACTTTGCGGATGGTTTTGGCGATTGCTTCGATGCTGATTGGTTTCATGACAAACGCCCGAAAACCGATTTTTAAAGCCTGGTCCTCGTTTATGGATTGGCTGAATCCCGTACATAGAATAATCGGAATATCCGGACGGATATGCATGAGTTCCTCGGCCAGTTTTGCACCGGTCATGTATGGCATGGTCATGTCTGTTATGACCAGATCAAAATCATCTGGAAAATTTTTAAATAATTCTAGCGCTTCAATACTGCTGCTTCGTGTTTTAACCTGATAGCCCAATTGTTCCAGTACCTGACGGCCCAGATCCATAATGCTTATTTCATCATCAATGAAAAGAATACGTTCATTCCCTGTTGGAACCTGCAGACTGATTTCAATTCCCGGCTGAATCTGTTTTTTGACAATCGGAAGAAAGATATTAAAGCTGGATCCTTTTCCCGGTTCACTTTGAACAGTGATCGCGCCCCCATGGCTTTTGACAATTCCATGCACAACAGAAAGGCCCAGGCCGGTTCCTTTATCCGGTGCTTTTGTGGTAAAAAAAGGATCGTACAGTCGTTTGATTAGTTCCTTTGACATCCCCTGGCCGGTATCACTGACTGTCAGGCAAAGATATTGGCCGGGGGTTATCTCGGGATTTCTGCTGGCAAAGTCATGGTCAAGCATCACATTGTTCAAGCTGATCTCAAGAATCCCCCCGGATTCGCTCATTGCATGTTCGGCATTTGTACACAGGTTCATCAGTATCTGATGAATCTGTGTCGGATCAGCCAATACCATTGCATCACTCATTGGGTTGTGACGGATCTCAATGGTGGTCGGAATGGATGCCCGGAGCAGTTCGAGGGCTTCGGTGACGATCAGTTTGGCCTGAACGGTTTTCTTTTTATGCTCTGCCTGGCGGCTGAATGCAAGGATTTGTTTGACAAGATCCCGGGCCCGGTAGCCGGCTTTTAGAATTTCATTTAATTTCTTTTTAAGGCCGGGATGATTTGCTGCTTCATTTAATCCCAGTTCCGTGTAACCAATGACCGCTGAAAGGATATTATTAAAATCATGGGCAATGCCGCCGGCCAGGGTGCCAATGGCTTCCATTTTGTGGGATTGCTGTAGCTTTGCTTCCAGATTCTTTTTTTCTTTTTCCGCCTTTTTTCTTTCGGTAATATCTCTGGAAACCCCTAAAATATTGATCGGCTGGTGATTTGTATTTCTGATAAATTTTGCGGTAACTTCCACCCAGATGCTGGATCCATTTTTACAGTATTGTTTTAATTCCAGGGTCTTGGATCTTGATAAGTCGGCAGGCCCTGTTTTATCTATATCCAGTTCCTCGGATATCAGGTCTTTGGCGTACTTTAAGGATTGTGGCGGGAAAATTTTTTTCGGACTCAGTTTGATAAATTCTTCAGAGGTATACCCCAGTATATGTTCAATCGAAGGACTGACATATGAAAATTTTGATTCTGAAAGATTCAGTATCCAGATAATATCGGAAATATTGTCGGACAGCAGGCGGTATCGTGCCTCACTTTTCTTTATTTTTTTAAATGATCTGGCATTGATAAGACTGATTGCTGTTTCAGAGGCAACGCCCATTAAAAGGTTGATATCACTTTGTCGCAGGTCTGCTTTTGATTTACTGTTATCCACAGCTAAAATCCCAAGGGATTCTTTTTCATATATAATCGGCACGCAGATGAGGGACTCCCCACCCAGTTTTCTTGCGAATTTCAGACTTTTTTGAGAAAAGGTATTTTCAATATCCCTGAGGTCTTTGATGAGAAATGGTTTGCGTTCTCTCAAGGCTACTACAAAAAGGCCTTTTGATTCGGGGTTGTCGGTGTGGAATTCTGTCTTTAGTAATAATTCCCTCTGCTCTTTTGTATGACCAAATCCCCCTTTGTAAGTAAGGCATGTCTTTTTATCATCAGTCAGCATAATCATCCCCCGGTCAAAGTCGAGGCGTCTTTCCATCGCATCTGTGACGGTTTTAACAATCCTATCGACATCAAGATTCTTTGCCGCCGCCTGCCCGATTTCCTGAATCATTAACGAGTTATTGTACCGGATATCGCTTTCGAGTAAATGATCCTGGGCGGCTTCTTTTTGGTCATTTATTGTTTTAACCAGGCTTTTATTCTCAAGCTTTTCATATACATAAGCCATCAGGGTTACCAGGAATGCACCGGCCAGCGTGACGATTGTCCAGATAATATGGGGCAAAAAGAAAAATAAAAGTCCGGCTATCAGGAGGGTAAGCGGAATAAAATAATTCCGTATTCGTTTCCAGAAATTCAGCTTTGATGGCTGCCAGGTGATGATATAGCGACAGTGAGGATCTCCTTTGTGGAAACATTCCGGATGATTAATTTTAGCATACTGCCCGGTAAATAATTCTGCTACTGCCTCAAAAAAACCGGTTCGATTCTCACATTGATATGGTTTTTCAGCAATTCCCGGTTTGGGTGTTGAAATTATTTCTACTTTATTCGGCCCAGTTTTTCGGGTTTTTACACCTGCCCCCCGGGTTAGCAGCAAAGTTAATTTATCTGCCAGAAGATACATAGCCGTGGGATTCATAAATCCTAAAAAATATTGTTTTGCCATCCCCAATCCTTCAGAAGAAGCATATCTGCCAGCCTTTCGAGCGATATGCGGGTCTCCTGTCCGTTTGACCATGACATCATGAAAATCGTCGACCTGCTCCTGCGAAAACCAGTGGGACGGATCATCGATCATATATTTTTCAATTCCCGCTTCTTCTAGAACAGAGTCTTGATTGATATCAGGATGATGGCTGAGAAGGTATTGTAAAAAAATTTTAAGGATTCGACTGTTATAAGGCGTTAATGTATTGTTCATTTGCTTTTTGATTTGTAGGATATGATTGTTATGGTCAACAAAATACTCAGTATAAATTTTTTATATCACTATGATCGAACAATAAAGAATGATAATTGCTAATATTTAAATGTGTTAAGTGAGTTTATGGATGCAATTTTCTTTTTTAGTTTAATAATATGTGCTGGCCAACAGTCTAAAGATTTGTAATGTTTTATAATGTTTTAAAATTCATATAACATTTTTTATTTTAATGCAATTTTTTTGCCGAAGATCAATTACAGATACGAAGAGGTGAGCACAGAAAGGTCGATGAACAAACTGTTCTTGAGCCCACCGGATTAGCAGAATCTCTTTTTTATTGAGAAAAAGCTTTAAACAATATACTTTCCAGTGTTGATAATAAACAATTTTGATAAAGAATCATTTTTTGGATTGAATATAATTTTTTCCCCAATAATACTTTAAGCGAAAGGAAGAAATGAAAATAGTTTTAGTAAATCTATCCAGTACAATGTCTTCAGATGGTTCACGGCTTATTTCTGCTTTACTGAAACGGTCTGGTTATTCAGTTACAAATATTTTTTTGGCAAGATCAAATCCTTTTAATTATGACAAAAGCGAATTGATGTTATTAGACCCGATTCTTGAAAAAACGAAACTTGTCTTGATCGGTGTATATAGTAGTTACGTTTTAAGAGCGATGCATATAACAGAATATATTAAAAGGATTTTTCCTGAAATAATCGTTGTCTGGGGAGGGCCCCATTGTATTGCCGCACCTGAAATGGCTTTAGAGTTTGCCGATGGTGTTTGTTTTTCCGAAGGTGATGAAGCCGTCCTTGATTTTGTAAATAAAATGGCAGGGAATAAGGACTATAGCGATATTCCGAATATGGCTTTCCGAAAAGGTGATAAGATTATAATTAATAAGGTTTTGCCGCCATTTAAAGATCTAGACAGCCTGCCATATTATGATTATGATTTTAATAATGCATATCTTTTAGATAAGCAGCTCGTTCCTTTAAATAAAAAGATAACAAAAGAAAAATTTGCTTACTACCCGTTTTATGAACCGACATTTTATTTTCTATCATCAAGAGGCTGCCCTAATAAATGCACATATTGCAACAATTCCCGTTACATTTCCATGTTCGGGAAAAACGCAATTCGGTTCCATTCAGTTGACCGCATTATTAACGAGCTTAAGGCGTCTTTAAAAAAATTAGATTTTTTTAAATATATACTGATTGCCGATGATGATTTTTTTATGAGACCCCATGATCAGGTAGAAAATTTTTCAAAACAGTATAAAGAAAAGATTGGGATTCCTTTTGGCGTGGCCGTCAGTCCCAATACGTATAATTCAAAAAAAATGAAACTTCTTGTTGATGCCGGACTGCGGTTTATTCAGATGGGTGTTCAGACAGGAAGCCAGAGAATTCTTGATGATGTTTTTAAAAGAAATACAAATGTAAAAAAAACACTTGCTGTTATCCGGGAACTTACTGAATATAAACAATCGGATGACATTGATCTTCTCGTGGATTTTATAATTGATAATCCATATGAAACGCGTGAGGATGTTTTTCTAACATATCAATCACTTCTTGAACTCCCCATTTATGTGATTGTGAATATATTTTATCTGACTTTTTTTCCTGGAACACCGCTATATGAACAGGCTGTCAAAGATGGCCATACAGAACCCTTTGGGAAAAAGACATCCCGGCTTAGATTTTTTACGAGACAGGGTGTGAAGGTTCGATATCAAAAAAATTATGAAATGTTTCTGATTCTTTTTATAAAAAAATTCAGGCTTCATTGTATTGATCATCGGTTTCGTTATCGAAGATTGATACCGCTGGCTGTTTTTCGATTTTTAGGTATAAAGCCATTACGGGCGATTGCATCTCTGCTCCCAGAATCTTTTTTTATGTTTTTATTTAAAAAAATTGATTGAATCAGCGGTAGAGGCGTAAAATAGATAATTTAATGGTCTATCGGAAAAGGCAAAGTTTTTTTGCTGGTCAGTCTGTTTTTCTTCTGTCTTTTCCAGACCGTTCATCCCAGCCGCTCCGGCGTTCAGTCTCATTATAATCCGGGGCATTATTTTGCCGTCGATGTTTATCTGCTCTTCGGTCGTTTCCGCAACGACGCTCCATATTACTCATAATATACTCTCCCTTATAAATATCGTGATGGCGTTAGTCAGAGAATTGTCTTTACTCGATATTGGTTAATGCCTTCGGCATTTTCAATTTTTATGTTAAAATTGTATATCACTTAACCGGTGTTTTTGCTAATCAAATTTTTGGAAATTTAAATTTAAAAAATGGTTGCAAAAGATTTTTTTGATTGCTATGGTATTACCACCAGCCAAAAAAAGGAGACGTAAATACGATGTTGGACGGATTGTGCCCTGTTAAAACAGATAGTTTAAAGGACGTTTGTATAAAGCGTTTTGAAGGCTTGATTTTATCGGGTGCGTTTGTAGCGGGAGAGAAACTGCCGCCGGAGCGGGAACTGGCCAAACGCTTAGGTGTGAGCCGGCCGGTGGTACACGAGGCGCTGGTGGATATCGCCGCCAAAGGACTGGTGACCATAACGCCGAGGAAAGGAACCGTGGTTAATGATTTTAGGCGTGAAGGATCTATTTTTCTGCTGACATCCCTGCTTGAATATCATAACGGCAAATTAGATCCCAAACTGCTTGAAGGACTGTTGAACATGCGACTGCTGGTTGAGATTGAAACCGCGCGACTGGCCGCAAAGTACCGCACCCCTGCCCAGCTTAAAGAATTTAGAAATGTGCTTAAACAGGAAGCTTGCAGCAAGCATACCGATATTGAGACCATAACCCAGCTTGACTTTGAATTTCACTTAATCCTTGCCATTGCAACGGACAATCTGCTCTATCCCCTTTTGTTAAACTCATTTAAACCGGTGTATACCAACCTGACAGGCCAGTTTTTTGAAGATGTATCAGTGGTCTCAAGAGTATTTGATTTTCACAAAAAACTGGTCGCCGCCATTTCAGCCCAAGACGCAGAGCAAGCTGCCGACATTATGCATAAGATGTTAAGCCATGGAGAAGAACGGTTAAGAAAAATTATAGCAAGATAAATATAAGTAAGGAGGTCAAGATGAGTGTCGTCGCAAAGGAAATACAACACCATATTAAAGAGCCCAAAGGACTTTCGGAACGCATTACCAAACTTCGGGATTATTATTATAAAGGGCCGGACCGGGCATGGAATAATCAGACCACATCCTGGACCACCGGAACCCCGTGGGACGTTCAATTTAACGAGATGACGTTTTACATCGTACCGGAAGCCTATATGCTGATGCAGTCCCTTCTCAGCTCCTACCGTCAGTCTGCAAGGCCTGTTTCGCTGCCGGATGATTTCTGGGAAAAATTGCTGGTGGAGCGCCGGGCATGGTTTATCCGGGAAGTCATGGTCAATTACCTCCCAAAGGAGATTTTGCCCGGGGATCTGATTGCCGGCGGCCGGTTTAACATTGTGGCTTCCATGTGCATGACCGAAAAAGAGCAAAAGGATTTTAACCGGCTCACTCTGGGCAAAAATGGTGCCCGCGCATCGGTATTCTGGTTTCACGGTCACGGGTATGGAAACGCCGGAGCCACCAGCGGCCATATCGTTCCGGGACATGAAAGAACATTGACCCTGGGCTGGAAGGGGATTCATGCGGAATTGGAATCCAGGTACAACAGCTTATCTAAAGAAGATCAAGACGGTACTGCCGGCGCCCAGCTTCACGCTATGATGACGGCAGCGACCATGCCCCGGGATCTGGCGGCAAAATACGTTAAAATATGTCAACAGCTGGCAGCATCGGAAACTGATCCGGAACGCAAGGCGGAACTAAAGCAGATGGCTCAGAATCTGAGCCGGGTACCGTGGGAGCCGCCAAAAACATTCTGGGAAGCGGTTCAGGCCCTGTGGATCAACCACATGCTGATCATGAGTGACGAGAATTATCCCGGCCCGGGTGTTTCCTTTGGCCGGATCGATCAGTATCTGCTGCCGTACTGGGAATATTCGATAAAAAACGGCATGAATCGGGAGTTTGGCAAAGAAATTCTAAAATGCTTCTGGGTCCATTCAAACACCGCCTATGATGCCATGATTCGTAACGGAAATCAGGGGATCACTGCCGGATTCGGTCAGCTCATCACCCTTTCCGGTTTGGGCAAAGACGGCCCGAATTTGACGGACATGACCAATGATCTGACCTATGCCATGCTTGAAG
>JAGGYV010000046.1 GCA_021162325.1 Desulfobacteraceae bacterium
ATTTCCCCCCTTGCACCTTCCCCTTTCCACCTTCCACCTTCCACCTTCCACCTCTACACCCTATGTCGATAATGTGACCACCAGCAATCCCAAATAAAACCGGGCATGACTAATCGAGGTTGCCATATTAGCCCGGTGGTTGGGGATAATGCCGTTTAAATTTCCTTCGGTGACAAACAGCCACGGTTCCATTTCCGAGGCATGATGGCAGGATATAATGGCATGGTGAAGTATTTCAGAGCCGCCTCGGGTCTTAAGTACCTGGCTGAAATCATTTTCAATCGCGTGAAGGATTGGAACAAGGGCACTGGCCACGCCTTTGGCATAATAGTAATAGTTGTCTGCGGAAAACGTGCTGACCGGTTCGCCGGTATCTTCAGTCCGCTTTACCAGTTTTTCATCACAACTGCCGACCAGTTCACCGAATGATCGCAGTAAGGGGATTAGATTGTCTGTACGGGTATAAAAGGAGGCTTCCCCTCTTATCAGCTGTTCCTTGTAACGCTTTAAATTATCAATTGCCTCGCTGTATGAGGATTCAGCAGAAGGGATGATTAAACTGTCCGCACGTATCATAAATGAGTTCATGGCACGTTCCAGATACTTATTGATTACGGCAGTGCTCCCTGTTCTGGAGACATTCTCGGTTAGGCGTGTGCTTGCCCGTCGGGTGACTTCCAGGACGCCCAGCTGATATTCATTGATGTTATCCGTCAACTTAATGGCATCATTTGGCCGCCAGCCCCAGAAACGTTCGTTTAATTCATACGCGATTGGGGCGATGAGCGCGTCAACAAACGCAACGCCCGTCGGCCCTTTGTATGATTCAGTGTCACCATATGCACCATGGGCATCTGCTGCTTTTGATCCCTGACTCATTGCGGATGAATGCGCGTTCTCTATGCGTGAGTTTTGGGTAGCGTTGTCGTTATGCATCACAGGGGCATGTGATGCTGTGTTTCCCTGGGATTTAGAAGAATACGAAATCTCCGGTGTATGGCTGCTACTATTCGGCTGGACAAGATCAATCAGTTTCATGGTTCCCCAGATGAGTGCAACGGCAATAACAAGGCCGCCAATAATACGGACCCATACGAATACCTGAAATTCTTTTTCCATTTTGTTCCTCCTGTGAAAGCTCCGCTTTATGTAGAAAATTTGGATATGACTTTTTTTAAAATTCAGCGATTTTCAAGTTTGCCGCATTTACAAGGAAAATGCTGTTTTGCTATAGTATGCTATGCAAGGCGGCATTTGACACCGTAAATGCGGTGAAATTGGAAATCGTTTATAAGCTATTGTTTTCTGAGCTGCCGAATATCCCCAACCCGGATAGTTAAATTTTTATCATCAAAATATTCCAGCAAAGGTATTGTATACTTTCTTGATGCGCCTGTCATCTCTTTAAATTGCGGGGTAGTAATTTCACGGTTGGATTTTAGAAAATCCTTTAGCCGGTTTTGCAGGTCCGTGATGATATCCGCGTGAAAAAAAAGTTCTTCTTTAACTTTGACAATGGTGCCTTCCTTAACCAACAGCATAAGCACATTCTTTGATTCCCCGGGATCAATTTTTAAAGTACCTGACAGTTCCTTGAAATATGGCGGCTGAAGTCCGCTGCTTAGATATGTATCAATGATTTTTTTCTTGATGTCGGATTGGTCCGCTTTTAGCGTTACTTTATGACCGGCCAGCCGGACATTGTTTTCCGATAAGGCGATTTCTTTGGATTTGATCATTGCATTCAGCAAATGATTGAATAGTTTATCGCTCATGATCGGCGGGAATTTGGAATTTAACTCTCCTTTGGGCATTCCGCTTTTCAAAGGATGCTTTGAATGGTATTGACTTAAAAGTTCCGACACCTTTCCCTGAAAAGTCTCATACGTTTTCTGGTGAATATAGCGCTTATTCTCCTTGTCTGTCTGAATGAGCAACTGTTTGGATAAAAGTAATTGCAGATATTTGTCCAGTTGTTTTCCGGAAAGATTCGTAACGATCGGCAGATCGGTATATGTCGTCTCTGCATAACCGGCGTCTTTTGCATTCAGAAGAATAAGCGTTTCCTCGTCAGCAACTGCCAGTGCGGAAAGGTCGGCGTTCGTTTCCTCTTTAAACCGTTTGTGCTTGTTTGGGATCGGATTCAAAATACGTCCGCCGCCAAGGGTGCGAACCGGTGAATAGCTTCGGATGACAAACCGGTCATCTTTAACACATGCTACCGGTTCATCTAAGCGCAGCTGAACAACAGACGTTTCACCGGGGTCTAAGGTCTCTCTGTCTAATAGAATAACATTACAAGGGAGTTCACAGGTTCCGGTATGCAGTCTGACACGATCCCGATTTTTAACCGGCCGGACATTGCTTTCCAGCAGGTGGAGTTCAATGTCGAGCATATAGGAGTTTTTCAGGGTTTCTAAGCGCGCAATCACATCTCCCCGGTTGACCGTTGCTTTTTCAATTCCCTGAAAATTAATGGCGGTCCGCATACCGGCTTCAGCCGTATTCACCTGTTGATCATGAACCTGCAGTCCCCTGATTTTGGATTTTGTATCCCCCGGATAAATCATGACGGTTTCACCCACTGAGATATTGCCGGATATCAGTGTGCCGGTAATGACCGTTCCAAACCCTTTCATTGTAAACACCCGGTCCACCGGCAGGCGGAACAGGCCGCTCGGTTTTTTAACGGATATTTTAGAACAGAAACCGTCAAGCGCGGCAATGAATTCCGGTATCCCTTCACCCGTAATTGATGAAACCGGGAGGACCGGTGCGTTTTCCAGAAAAGTGCCTTCCACAAATTCTGCGAGGTCTTCTTTGACCAGTTCTGCCCATTCCGCATCCACCATGTCAATTTTGGTCAGCACGATAAATCCGTATTGAATGCCGAGAAGCGAGCAGATTTCCAGATGTTCCCGGGTCTGAGGCATGACCCCTTCATCCGCAGCTATGATCATTGCCACCACATCGATTCCGGTTGCGCCGGCCACCATGTTTTTTATGAATTTTTCATGCCCCGGAACATCAACGATACCGATATGAATGCCGCTGGGAAGGTCCAGTGAGGCAAATCCCAGTTCAATGGTGATGCCCCGCTGTTTTTCTTCTTTTAATCGGTCCGTATCATAGCCGCTGATGGCCTTAATCAGGCTGGTTTTGCCGTGATCGATATGCCCTGCGGTGCCGAGAATAATCTGTTTCAATTATTTGTTGTCCTTTAGTTGTCCGTCTTTTTCTTTCTATAATATTCAAATCCATAAGATGTGCCCAAAAGAAAAATTCCGATCCCGACAATAAATAGTATATGGGCATCCGGTCTGAACATTTTACAGATCACAACGGCAAAAACAGCGCTGAAAATTGCCCTGACAATAAAAATCATATATTGGGTCATAGAGGTTAACCTTTATTAGAATGTATTTGAATTAAAAAATGTAATAAAAATAGATTCTATGGTCAATAGCAACTTTTTTGGGCGGATCACAAAACCGTGCTTGCGATCGCATTATTTTAACATTATAATAAAAATCTCTTGATAAGATAAAAACAGTTTGTTAAGTATTTTTATTTCAAAATAAACATATCCACAAACTTTTAAACGATGGATAATTTATTTGTCGATACAGTGGTAATTCATCACCATGAAAAACTTTCTATGGTGGGTGTAGCTCAGTTTGGTAGAGCCCCTGGTTGTGGCCCAGGACGTCGTGGGTTCAAGTCCCATCACTCACCCCATCAGAAAAATAACCGTTGCAGACTGGCCGTTGAAGCCTGTTGCAGCGGTTTTTAGCTTACGCGCCCGTAGCTCAGCTGGATAGAGCGCCGGACTTCGAATCCGTAGGCCGCAGGTTCGAATCCTGCCGGGCGTACCATTAATATCGAGGGGTCATGTAAATTGCATGGTCCCTTTTTTTGTTTCATGCTTTTTTTAGTTAATCATTCCTTTTAATCTTCCTGATATCAATCATCAAAGAGCAACAGTTTCGTTTTTGGCTGCTTGGTCAACGTTTTGGTCAACAAATTCAGACCTCCTTACCTCTGGGAAGTTTCCGTGACACCTTTTCCGCTGTTTTTTTCGTTTAGCACGATCCCAC
>JAGGYV010000107.1 GCA_021162325.1 Desulfobacteraceae bacterium
TCAAGATCGATTCGAAGTTTCTTCAAGAATTCGGCAAAAAACCTCAATCAATATGTGGCATGCCTGAAATAAAGAACTGGGGTCATTATGTTGATTAATAGTTGATATTCAATGATTTTCCAGATAACAATAACTGACTGTTAGACAATTCGATAAACAAAAAGAACCGGATCTTCCCAAAAACATCACGTCTCCTCAAAAAAATAATATAGAATTGCAAATAATGAAAACATTATTATTAAAAAATGGCAGCATAATTGACGGAACCGGAAAAAAAGCATTTGCCGGTCATGTTTTAATTCACGGTGACCGGATCACATCCGTGATGGAGAATGACCATCTCCCTGAAGCAGATACGGTGATTGATGCAGCGGGAAAAGTCATTGCCCCGGGATTTATTGATATGCACTCCCATTCAGACTGGGTATTGCCGGGCGATGATCATGATTCAGCCATGAAATGTCTTCCGGAGCAGGGGGTTACCACCGTTATTGGCGGCAACTGTGGATTTTCCCCGGCACCCATTTCTGAAAATATGCGACAGCTTTTGGCAATGTCTCATTTTAAACTCATGAACGACCGGCGCCTGGATTATCGATGGGATTCTTTCAAAGAATTTCTTGACTGCGTTGAAAAGGCCCGGCCAATTGTCAACACAGCCCATCAGGTCGGGCATGCTTCCCTTCGCCTGGGACAGGCTGGCCTCCACCAGCGTTTGTTATCACAGAAACAAATAAATGGTTGCCTGAAAACACTTGCACAATCATTTGAAGAGGGGGCCTGTGCTTTGAGTTTTGGCCTGGGGTACGAACCGGGAATGTATTCATCGCTTGCGGAGCTGGAAGCATTTTGCCGGGTGGCCGCATCTGCGGATAAACCGGTGACTGTTCATCTAAAAGCACTGAGTAGAATGTCGCCGACCTATTCGCCCTTTTATTTAAAACCGCATAATGTTCGTGCCCTGAAAGAAATGATAGATATCGCCCGTAAAACCGGTATCCGACTTCAAATATCCCATCTTATTTTTGTGGGTAAAAATAGCTGGTCGACAGCTGACACATGTTTAAAAATGATTGAAAAAGAGCGCGCGCGGGGACTGGATATCAAATTTGACGCATTCCCCTATACATTCGGCAATACCACCATCAACGCGGTTCTCCCATACTGGTTTCTAAGCAGGCTCCCGCAGGTATACCAGAGCCGATGGGCCCGGAATGTTCTCAGGGCGGAACTGTCACTTGGGTTCAAGTTGGTTGGATTTTCTTATAATGATTTTCAGATAATGGACGCAGGTATTGATAAATGGCAGGGTTTAAACGGACACCGGGTGGTGGATATTGCCCGTCAATGGGGTCTTTCTCCGTTTGACACAATGCTTAAACTAAGTGAGGAAAGCCAGGGGCAGACGGTTGTTCTGTTTCATGCATACAGCGGGGAACCAGGGCAGGAAAAAGTGCTGGAGGATGTTTTAAAAAATGACCTGTGCCTTTTTGAAACAGATGCCTTGACACGATACGGGGGATACCCCAACCCGGCCGCTTTAGGAACGTTTCCCAAGATACTCGGAGAATATGTCCGAAAACGCAAATTATTTACCATGGAAAACGCGATCCAACGGATGACATCCGCTTCGGCCGAACGCTTCGGCATTCAAGATCGGGGGGTGCTGGCTTCCGGCAAAAAGGCGGATGTGATTGTTTTTGACCCGGAAACGATTGCCGAAACACCGGCCAAAGGACATCAGCCGGCCGACAGACCCAAAGGAATTGTCCATGTGTTTATCAATGGACAACACGCGGTACAAAATGGTGAATATATGAGCGGTGCACGGGCAGGAGAGTTAATCCGGATTTAACAGGACACGAACAAACCGCCCGGGGGTGCATACAACCCGGGCCGGTCTATTGAAAATTGAAGTAAAACCGGGCCGTTTTACAAAACCAACTTATTGTAACAGGGTGTTGAAAAACGTCATGAGCGCAGGCAAGACAAGGCAAAATTCGGCGAAAAAAGGGAGTTTATGTTTGATAAATGAGCATTTTGAGCCGAATTTTAACGCCGGATGGCCAAGCGCAATAGTTTTTCAACGGCCTGTTAACCGGATAACAACCGCCTTCGGCACAGGACTTTCAACAAGGGCCTGCCAGTGATTATCCAAAATCTGGCCGATATATTCCACGGCCCAGGCCGGTTTTTGTCCGAAAAAAATACAGACATAATTTCCCTGGTTCGTATAGGCAATGCCTCCGGGCGGAATATCTTCAACCGGATTTTCCTCTCCCAGATCTTTTTCAATGGACCCGTACAGTTCATTTCCCCAGTGCGTCAGGTGAACCTGATACGGCAGATGTGCGACAAATTTTTTAGACACATCTGTATCAAAAAGATCTGCGTCCAAAACAAAACTTCCGAAATCAAATTGAATCTGGCGCTTCGTCACCTTCTTCCTCCCGTTATTTTTTCTTTTATTGTTCCGAATACCATAAGTTATCAAGCGATTAATTGATTCTCCCAAAAAGCCCCTGTAAAAAAGCAACATAGGCTTCTTACTAATATATACTGTAACTGGTATATTTTTCAACCTCTTCAATTCAGCACTTTTTATAGAGTTTTCTTTCAGCATTTCAAGGTCTGGATTGACATGGCGTTCTCTCACAGGTAATAATAATTTTTATATATAAATTTGATCATGTGATAGCGGTTAAAAAAGGATTCCTTTATGTTTAAAAAAGAGCAATGTGAACTGTGTGGCGACTGCCTGGTAAAATGCCAGTGGATAGATGCGGAAAAGGAGCAGGCCGTTGAATGGATGACGAAAATGATTGCCGGAAACCACACACCGGTTGTTGACCAGTGCATCACTTGTTATGCCTGTAATGAAATTTGCCCGACACATGCCAACCCCTTTGATCTGATTGCCGGGCTGCAGGAAAAATATCAGCGGGTCGCGCAAGACATCATTGACATGACAGAATCCAAACTTACGTTTACCGGTGAACTGAAAGATATTGCTCAGGCCGACCGCATCATGAATATTTGTTTATTCGGCAAAACAGATGGTCATCTGATTCAAGGCGAACTCTACGATCTGCCCCAAATTGGCGGTAAGCCTTATTTCTGCTGGATTCTATTCAGTCACATGGGGGCTGAAAGTATTCAGCAAAAACATGCCGCAGAATTTGTCGACCGCCTGGCAGCCACTGGCGCCAAAGAGATTGTATGCTTTCATGACGACTGTTATGCCATGCTTGCCGGATTGACGCCGGAGTACGGCATTGACGTGCCGTTTAAAGTGATCCATCTTTCCGAGTACCTGGTGGAATATTTAAGCGCCAACAAGGATCGTCTGGTGCCGCTAAATCTTGACGTCGCTTACCAGCGGCCATGCGCTTCCCGCCATACGCCTGAAAAAGAACATTTTATCGATGAACTATTCAAGCTATGCGGCGCAACACGGGTGGAAAGAACCTTTGATCGTGAAAATGCAAAATGCTGTGCTGCGGTAAAATTTTTACTAAACGCAGGAGACCCGAATCCGGACGTAATGGAGAATGTCCTGGATGCAAAAGCTGCCGGGGCCGAAGCCATTGTCTGTTTATGCCCCATGTGCATCCATTCATTAGAGAATCCTGCCAGGGAACACCATCTTCCCCTGATTTTTCTGGGAGATCTTGCCCGTATGGCTTTGGGAGAAATTCCACTCCCGGCCTTATCATAAGGAGAAATTCAATGAAAAATCAAATGCCCTCCCGTTACCAGGCAGGCCCTGAATTTTTTGATAAAACACTGATTGATTGCTACCGGAGGATTGGATATCCTAAACAATGGATTGAAGAAGGCAGATGCTATTTACCAGAAAAGGCGTATGTGATCAGCCATCCAAGCTGGTTTATGGAACCCCTCCCCCTTATTCCAATGGGTTCTATTTACCAGTTGTTTCGGAATACCGCCAAAAGCCATCCCGATGAAACCGCTGTTATTTTTTTAGACAAAAAAATCTCCTATCAGGATTTAGATGACCTGATCTGCCGATATGCAACCATGCTCAAGGGCCTTGGCATCGGTAAGGGTGATGTGGTCGCCACCATGCTTCCCAACTCTTTGCAACATATTGTGGCATTTTACGCCGTCACCATGATCGGCGCGATTCATACCCCGATTGATGTCATGTATCAGACAGATGAAATCGCTTACCAGATCAAAGACGCTGATGCTAAAAATATTTTTATCCTCGATATCCTATATGACAAAGTCGAAGGGTTAAAAGAAAACGGTCAGATTGATAATATAATAGTGACCAATGTCAAAGACTGGGCAGACCCGAATGTGACAATACCGAAATCCCTGAAATATTTCTGGGAAACCCCTAAACAGCCGATTGACGGAACCATTGATTTTTTTGAATCCATCGAGAAGTGCACACCACTTGATGACGCAGAGCCGGTGGATCCTAAAAAAGATCCGGCACTCCTGCTTTATACCATGGGAACCACCGGCAAGCCCTTGGGCGTTATTGAAACCCACTTTAATCTGGTATTCAATTCCCTGACACATGCCCACTCATTTCGTTCCTGGGAAGGCCGGGAAGTTAATTTTTCGATCATGCCCATGTTTCACACATCCGGCTATCTGCTGCACCAGTTGCCGACCCTTTATCAGGGGGGCACTGTCATTCCCATTCCGATGTTTGACCTGGAGGATTCTTTCAGGATTATCAAAACATACGGGGTAAACGTAATTTTTGCACCGCCGACCTTTTTCATCGCCTTAATGTCCCGGCCGGACATGATCGACCTTTATGATTTGAGCAGTATCAAGGCCAGCATCGGATGTGCGGCGCCGGTTCCGATTGAGATTCAGAAACAATGGAAAGAACTGACCGGAATTCCGCTTCTCAACGGCTGGGGAATGACGGAAACCAACAGCGGGGGGATCATCTCTGTACCCGGGATTAAAGAAAAAAACGATTCTATCGGCATTCCGGTATATTCTGAAGTAAAAATCACGGATGCGGTGGGAAATATCGTGGCACGCAATGTGGAAGGTGAAATCTGCTACCGGGGCCTGCAGGTAGCCGCCGGTTACCTGAACAAAGCCAAAGAGACGGAAGCGACATTTCTTCCAGACGGATGGCTGAGGACCGGTGACCGGGGATATATTGATGAACAGGATTTTGTCCATTTTGTGGATCGCATCAAAGACCTGATTGTGGCATCCGGGTACAATATCGCGCCCATGGAGATCGAAAATGTTCTCTATCTCCACCCGGCAGTGGAGGAAGTTGCCGTTGTCAGCCACCCGGACCCTTATCGGGGAGAAACAGTGAAGGCGGTCATCTCTCTTAAAATCGATCACATGGGCAAAGTGTCCGAACAGGATATCATTGATTTCTGCAAGCAGCACCTGGCTTCATACAAAGTGCCAAAAATAATTGATTTCAGGGACATCCTGCCCAAAAGTCCGGTGGGGAAAATTATGCGGCATGAGTTAAAGGATAGTTAAATCTATTCGTTAAATAATGTTACTCTCGTAAAAAGTGCCAGGATGGCTAAGTTAAAAGTTTCACCAATCCCATAAAATTTGGCAAGGCGTAGTGATTTTTCAGACAAGAAATCATACATGTAGTATCTTAATTAGCTGAAAAATCACTACAACGCAGTAGATGGGACTTTTAACGACGCCATCAAATAACGGCGGCCAGAAACACAAAGCCAATGCCAGCCAATGCCAGTCCCCCAATAATCTTCATTACATTTTCCATCCGGATCATCCGGTCTTCATTTTTTGAGGCAAGCGCCAGTGAAACCGATTTTCCGGATACGGCCAGCATGACCACAATGGACACGGTCAGCGCCATTCCCAGGGAAATGGCAAGCCCTAAAACAACGCCCAGTATGATTAAATCCATAGACAGCGCAAACAGCATGACCATCACCACGCCGGGACATGGGATACCGCCAACCACTAAAGCTAAAATAACCGGATGAATATCCTGCTGCTTTTTATTCGATTGGAGAATACGCTGGTTTTGATTCCACCGCGTGATCAGATGAACCATACCAAATAAAAACAGACCCACACCAAAACAGGAAATCATACTGTAACTGATGAGTTGCGTTATGCGGGTAACATTTTCAAGATTTTTAATAATATTTGCATGTAAAATCAGGCGCACAACAAGAACAAAAATAATACCGGAAAGCCCGTGAAAAAAAGCCATACAATTCCCAAACACCAGTCCATTCACATATGACGGGCGCTGCGATAAAACATAAGTCACGGCCAGGGCTTTACCGTGTCCCGGACCGGCCGCGTGAATGACACCATAGGCAAACGCCGCTGCGACAAGAAAAAATAATGGCTTCATGCTTTTTGTCGATTTCGCTTCCCGAACCAGCGTTGACATCTTTTCTTTTAATTGATGCTGCCAGGTAATGATTTTTACAAACAGCTTACTTTTAAATGCAGGGGCGGCGGTATGCTGATTTTCCGACCTGGCTGTAAACGGATTATGCGCGCCAGATGAAACGGCCGTTAAACTAAATATGAATAAAAAGAAAATGATTATAGCTGACTTCATTGTTTTAAACGAAAATCCAGAAACAACGCCCAGGGATTCACCATGTCAAAATATATGGATGTTGACATGTCTTCCCGTACACTTGCCTTCACTTCAAACAATTCATTATTTTCCAGCACCGCAGGATCTTTTTTCTTAAACAAAAGAGCACTGTAATAAGTGGGATCATAGGTGGTAACAATAATTTGTTTAAAGCTGGAAATGGCTGTCACATGGCAGGGAACAAAAAATGTATAAATCAATTCACCGTTATTTAAGACGGCTGAAAAGTCTTTAATAAACTTTACTTCAAACGGTTTTCCGTCAATTTTTATAAATATAAAATAATTATATTCGGAAATATATGAAAAAGCCTCTTTTTTTACGGCCGCCGCTTCCTCCTTTTCCAAAAAACCGTTTTTATTTTTATCATAATCATCTGCAATCATAGTAGAAAACATATCACCAAATTCCCAACGAATTTTAAAACCAGCCACTCCCCTGTCATCAAATACAGAGGTGATCTGCTGCGTCATAAATACATGCGGGTGAGAAAAAGACGTATTGCTAAAGACCGGCAAAAGCACAAGGCAAATAGA
>JAGGYV010000226.1 GCA_021162325.1 Desulfobacteraceae bacterium
AGATCGTTGACCGTATTGTCGCGGTCGTGAATGACGATATTATCAGACTTGTAGAACTGAACAAGACGGTATCCCGATTCGAGGAACAGATTCGATTAAAGGGGTATTCCCCTGATACGGAAAATGAAGAAATTTATAAAATCCGGATGGAGGTTTTAAATAACCTGATTGATGAGAAACTCGCGGATCAGGAAATACGAAATGCCGGTTTTTTTGTTGATGAAAGAGAAATTGATAATGCCATAGAACAGGTCAAGGCAATGAATTACTATTCTGACGAAGATCTTCGAAAGGCATTGACCGCCAGCGGTGTCAATATAAAGGAATACCGGGAGGAGATTAAACGTCAGATTCTTAGAAATAAGCTGGTTAATATAAAGATTAAATCAAAAATTATTATTACTAAATCGGAAATCAAAAATTATTATGAAAATAATCTGGATAAATACGCATCTAAGACAAAATATTTACTGCGAAATATATTGATGGCCTATCCCATTGCAATGGATACACAGTCTAAGCAAATAGTTTATTCCCGGATGGAGGCTGTTTACAAACAACTTGATGAAGGGGCATTATTTACAGAGATAGCGCAGAAAGACTCTGAAGCTATAAATGCAGGCGATGGCGGCAGTCTCGGGCTTTTTTTGATTTCGGAACTGGCGGAAAATATTGCCGAAGCCATAAAAGATCTCAAACCTGGAGAGATTTCATCAATTACTGAAACGGACCAGGGATACCAGATATTCTATGTTGAAAAGATTGAAGAAACGGACGGGCGGACACTCAGTGAAATGACGGATGAAATTAGACAATTGCTCTATGAAGCATCCGTAAATGAAAAATTTCAGTCATGGATTGAGGATCTTCGGGAGGACGCGCATATTAAAATTATTCGTTAAAAATTTTATATGCTCAATTCAGGTATAGATGACCGGGGTGTACAGTGAACGATACTATATTGAATCCAGATCCATCCTTCATGGCGTTCGGACGGTATCTCAAATCCATGCGAATGCAGATGGGTATCCCCATTGAAACGGTTGCGGATGAAATACGAATTACTGTACGGCAATTAGCGCTTATCGAGGCTGAAGAACATCAACAATTACCCGATGTGGTTTATGTTAAAGGCATTCTCAGGGCATATGCCAAATATATTGGTGTGGATGGTGATGATATTGTCGATCGTTATGCAATTAACCGGTCAGCGTTTGAAAAAATAAAAACAACAGAAGCCAGATTTTTTAATTATAATAAAAAAGCTCTGTCCCGGCTGTGTTTATTGACCGGACTTTTGTTAATCATCATTGTATTATCCGTTTATATGATATATGGTTCCCGGACGAATTCGCTTCATCAAGCCGTAGAAAACCATACAAAAGAAATAGCGTATAAAGATTCCGATGCGGTGGATGAATTAATACCTGATTTATTTTCTGCGCATCAAAATGAAAAACTGTTTTTGCAGATAGATGCTGTCGAAGACACTTTGCTGAAGATTATTATCGATGATTCAGAACCCTTGGAATACTCGCTGCATCCAATGGATCATATGGAACTGGAGGCATCATCGAGGATTAATTTACTCGTCGGAAATGCCGCTGGAGTGAAAATTTTATTAAATGAGAAACCGGTTTTTATTCCAGGAAAAAGTGGTGATGTTGCAACTATTGAACTGCCTCAATCAAAATAAATAAATAAAGTGAATATAGTCAATGTTAGTTGAGCGAAATAGAATTTTAACTGAAACCATTAAACGCCTGATGCGGCGGGGTTCCACCGCCCGACTTGAGAAAATCATCAGAAAAGTTCATGCGGCTGATCTGCCTTCTGTTTTTCCGTCTTTGTCCGTTTCCAATCAGAGAAAATTGTTTCAACTGATCCACGACGCGGGAAAGAAGGCATTTGCCATTAGTGAGCTGGATGAGGACATCAGCCTTAATATCATCGAGAGCCTGTCTTTAGAAGAACTCGCTGAAATAATGGATAACATGCCGTCTGATGACAGTGTGGCATTTATCAAAATGCTGCCCCAAAATAAAGCGGACGCTGTTTTGGGCATGATGGGAAAAACAGAATCAGAAGAAGTGGAAGGTCTTCTGCGTTACGAGGATGATACTGCCGGTTCAATAATGATTCCGGATTTTATCGCATTAAAAGAAAATATGACGGCAAAAGACGTCATTGAATCACTTCAGTCCAAAGAATATCTTGACGTTGAGATGCCTTTTTACATCTATGTTGTGGATGACCACGACCGGCTGGTCGGCGTCAGTTCCCTTCGTCAGCTTGTCGTTGTTCCATCAACAACACCGCTGCACAGTTTTATGGGAAAAGAGGTTATTTCCGTTACTACCGACATGGATCAGGAAGAAGTTGCCAGAATTGTTGCCCGTTATAATATCCTGGCGGTTCCGGTGGTTGATGAAGATGAAAAAATGGTGGGTATCGTCACCGTTGATGATGTTATTGATGTATTCAGAGAAGAGGCCACAGAAGATATTTTGAAAATGGCCGGCGTCGGGGAAGAGTTTGTTGAAACAAAATCTATTGTCCGAAGCACCCGGATTCGCTTGCCATGGCTGTTTGCCAGTTGTGTCGGTGGCCTTATCGCATCTGTTATCATTGGTCGTTTTCAGTTAAGTTTAAGCAAAGTAACCTACTTAGCAGTATTCATCCCCGTAATAATGGGGATGGGCGGTAATATCGGAATCCAATCATCTACCATTGTGGTCCGGGGTCTTGCGACCGGTCGATTGCACATCAAAGATATCTGGTCATCCATGTTTAAAGAGATTGCCATTGGATTCATTCTTGGTACTTTTTACGGGCTGTTGGTGGGCATTGTGGCACAGTTGCGATATGAGCGAGAATTTCTCGCTTTGGCTGTCGGACTTTCGGTTGCCTGTTCTATGACTTTGGCAGCGCTTTCCGGATCGCTGATGCCGATGCTTTTTGCCCGTATCAATATCGATCCTGCCGTTGCAACGGGACCGTTTGTAACCACGGCAATTGATATTCTCAGTGTGTCCTTTTATTTTCTGATTGCCACTAAAATGCTATGTCTTTAAATCCATGTCACCTTTTTCCACTCCTGCCATTCTGCTTCGCCGGTCATCATATGGTGATTATGACCTGATCGTAACGCTGCTGTCATTGACCAGAGGCAAGATTACAGTTATCGCAAAAAATGCAAAAAAAAGCCGCAAACGTTTTCCCGGTGTGCTGGAGCTTTTTTCTGTGCTTCATATCGAATGCCGCCCGTCGCGTGGACGGGGGATGGCGGTTTTGCAGAGTGCTGCATTAGAAGATCCGTTTTCAGGTATCCGGGGAAATATTATGAAAACCGCCTATGCGAGTTACTGGGCGGAACTGGTCAATCTCTGGCTGGAAGAAGGAAAAGAACAGACCCGTATTTATCACTTGCTCAGATTCTGCCTTGATTCTCTTGATTCGTCAATTATTGGAAATCAGGAATTAAGCATCATTTTTCAACTTCGGTTTTTAAGTATTTCAGGACTGTCCCCGAATTTTTCAGAGTGTAGCATGTGCCATACAAAAGTTGATGATATCAAAGGCAACCACCTCTTTTTTGAACTTGCAAAGGGGGGGATACTATGCAAAGGATGTTCATCAAGCAGATTATACGCTCTGAACCTGACCAAATGCACTGTTAAACAGCTTTTATGGATTCAGAAAAACAACTTGAAAACAGCCGGGCGTCTTAAATTCAGTCAGGCATCTTTAAGAGAAGGACGCACGTTCCTTGAAAAATTTATCGTTTTTCATATTGGAAAAGAACCCAAAAGTCTTAAGTTTTTGCGAAATTTACGGACACAGATGCCATAGCCTAACCCGGATAAACCGGATACCGGAAAAGTTAAAAGTGAACTAACGTTTGACAAACTCGTAAAAAGTCGGATTCTGATGGCAAAGAAAAAAGTTCCAAATTCGAGGCGCGCAAATCCTGAGTGATGATTCGTACTTAGCGTACTATGAAAAAGCGAAGGATGCAGCGCAACAAAGAATTTGGACTTTTTACGAAGCCATCAACGTTTGAAGTGAGCTAAAGTTATGGTTAATGCCTTCGGCATTTTCAATTTTTATGTTAAAAATGATCGCGCGTTTAGCGCAGTCCACAACTTTAGGCACTTTAGATCACTTTAGTCACTTCACACTTTTTGAGTTTTTAAAAAAGTTTGCCAAAAAAATGCAAAAGTTAGAGATAAGAAACTAAATTGGAAAAACGCCATTTTAATTCAAAAAGAGAGTGTTGGAAAATGAAAAAAAGCGTGTTGTTTGTTCTTTTGGTTTTGATGATTCTTTTGCCTTCTCAAGCCTTTTCATGGACGTGGACGCCGTTTCAGCTGTCACTGTGGGAACCGGTTCAGCTATTTCCCGAAAAGTTTGATGTTTACGGTATGCGCCTGAATCTGGCGTACGGGCGCAATCAGAATTTGACCGGTCTTGATATCGGTGGGGTGAATGTGGTCGCTCAGAGTCAAACAGGCGGACAGCTGGGCCTGATTAATTTGTCCGGTGATTCTCTGGGGGGATGTGCGGGCGTGATGAACTATGCGAACCGTTATCGCGGAGTGCAGTTCGGCCTGTTAAACACCGCTCAGAATTTTGTTTCCGGGCTTCAGGCCGGTGGTCTGATGAATCTTTCCGATCATGTTAAGGGGGTGCAGGTACATTTCGGAATTTTTGGCAATGGCGCTGTGCAGGTGGATGGCGCTCAGTTGGTTCTGCTGGCAGGATATAATTTAACGGATGATATAAACGGCCTGCAAATGGCAATGTTTGGATTTAATTATACGACAGAAAATGTTCATGGGGTGCAGTTTGCCATGTTTTATAATTATGCAAAAAATTTAAATGGGCTGCAGTTCGGTCTTGTCAATGCATGTGAACGTCTGTCCGGCGTTCAAATCGGGTTGGTGAATGTTGTGGGAAAGGGAAAAATGACGTATATGCCGGTAATGAATTTTAATTTTTAACGACGCCTGTAAATAAATTTATTATTTAACACAAGGATTATTGAATGCCCCTGAGAACCTGTGTCTCCCCATCTGGAAAATTTATATATGGAATTCACAAACCCGGTTTTCATGTCGTCAATATGCGGGAAAATGATTATATCACCCGGCTGGGTTTTTTTGCCGATAACATTCCTGTTGAGAATCAATCGAATTTTCCGCCCGGTGCGGTGAACGAGCCGAATGCGGATATCATTTATGAAATCCCCAATCCTTTTTCGTTTCGCGGGGTAACATACATTTCCAAAAGCTGGGCGGAGGAAAAAGCGCAGGATCCCTCATCCATCATGCTGCCTGAACCGCCGGACGTCTCATTCTCAGCGACGATTGAAAAATGGTTTGGCAAGAATCAGTTAACGCCTGAAAAAAAAGACGTGATATTCCAGACATTGCCGAAACCGCTTCAGCTAACGATTGCCGGTACATCAACCGACCCGGATGATTTAATTTGCCTTGCCGGCCTTTCATGTGAATTTGTTTTTGATGAAAAGTCACATCAACCTTGTGGATTGAGATATCAAAAAAATGAAAATGGCCGCTCCTTCCCGGTCATAAAAGATAAAATGTTATATGCGGTGATTGCCAATAATCCCTGTCTACCGGATGATTACAAACGAACGATGGTTTTAAAACCAGGGGCTCAAGGCGGAAGTGAAATCGTGGGCGAGTGGAGTGATATGCCCACTGGCGGTCAAACCCATGTTTTTGAATATCTACGCAGAAACAGTTATATCCCGTGGGGACACTATGCGGCAAATATGGCGGATGATGCGGTGCGATACCGGGTCAATGATTTGTCGGAAATCGATATGCGTGCTTTGCGCCATCTCTATTATCAGCGGACGTATGTCCGTTTGGCTCAGGCCCTTGGTATATCCGTTGAATGTGAAAGACGGTGTATGGCGGAAGAAGCGCTTGAAAACCTGCGGATGCAAATTATTGACGCGCTGAAAGCGACGTTTACGCGGGACAATTTAGAATTTAATCGCACGTTGTGGGGGTGGAATTTTGGATTCGACTATGCCCCCAGCCAATATCGGTTGCATGCGTCTCATCAGCAGATCCACCAACAATACGCCATGGTGCCGGCAACGGTACGGGCCGGCAATCTATCGGATGATCAGAACCCTTCCGGAAATATGATGGCTGCTTTTGGGTGTGGGGATTTAATTGCCGATTTTATCAGTCAATATCGAAAACAAACCGGTAAAATTTTTTTTGAAATGTATATTGCCGCTATATACAATAATCAGCGGCTTGACGGTAAAAACAAAGACCGCAGCCTGGTTATTTATGAAGACACCCATGTCATGCTTTTTGTTCCCAAAGCCCAGACATCCCAATGGGAAGTGCAGTTGATGACGCTTTGTCCGGTCGGAAACATACTTGATGCGGATTTAAAAACCCGGCATTCGATTGACCATGGGATCTTATTGGCCGTTCAGATTCTGGAAAAAATGGGCGCTAAAATGATCACCAGTCTTGAATATTCAAAGTCGTTCAATGCCGATAATGATGACGACCAGCGCCTGATGTATTCATTTTTGCCGCGAATGCCGGAATCCCCGGGTGCTTTTAGCGAAGCCCAGCTAAGATGGATTAACGG
>JAGGYV010000352.1 GCA_021162325.1 Desulfobacteraceae bacterium
CGATGGCAAAGAAAAAAGCTCCAAATTCGAGGCGCGCAAATCCTGAGTGATGATTCGTACTTAGCGTACTTTGAAGAAACGAAGGATGTAGCGCAACAAAGAATTTGGACTTTTTACGAAGCCATCAACTATTGATTATTTTTTCAAATATAAGCAGTCACATCGGTATGCTGTGCTATATCTATTACCCGGTCTTCGTTCATGGGTTCCTCAAACTGAACATGAACCGAATATTCACCAAAAGGGAGGAACTTTAAAGAAACGACTTTTGCTGTTTTTTTTAACTCATATGACAATGAATATTTCTGGTAAGAAGCAGAAATAAAAATTCTGCTGTTATGAAGAAAAGACGCTTCACCGATCTTTAAATTCTTAACGCGATACCCTATGCCACCGGCGGAAATATCAATAATTTTTACTTCTGTTATTGCTTCTATCAGTTTGCCGTTTTGATCAAACCGCTGCACGCGCCCTGTCAATTCTGTTTTATACCGTTCATGAGCTCTTCGAGACGGGGCTGCCGGTTCATTCTGCTGGTAATTGATCTGCCTTGTTTCACAATATTTGCACAATTTTGATTCGATCTCATAATTTTCAGCCAATATCTTCTGATATGCAGATTTTTCCAGATAACTGATTTTTGATTCTTCGGTGGCAATAAGGTTCGTGGTATGATTTGTCAGCATAAAAAATGTTTCAACACCGGCAATATCACCTTTCCGCAAAGTGGCAATCAACACATTTTTTCTGACGTCATAGTCATAATACTTTAATTTTAGACTGCCTGACTTTATAAAATACAACCGGTTATCACAATTTCCCTGCTGAAAAACCGGCTGGTGAGGCTTGACGATTACATCCTTGAGCGCAAAATAAAAAGCCACCGCTTCACGATTCGTAAACTGGTTGAAAAGGTCCGCCCATAGCCTTATTTTTTCAGGATTCATGTGAGCAATTTTTTTCTGATCAATAATCTCTCGGGATCGGGCAATTGCCCTGTCAGCCGTCGGCGCAACAACTATAAGTTTTTCCCGGAGCTGTTCAGCCTTTTTAAAATCATTCTGCTTCACATAGTGTACAATCCCGTCAAAAAGTTTTTTTAAAACCACATCACTGTTTTTTTTCGGCCCGGATTCATCCAAACGGCGCAAAGATGACGGTTTCTTTTTCTTTTCCAATTGATTGTCAGACGAAGGCTGACCATACAAATGAATTATCTTCTTTTTCTTTTCAGATAAGTTATCCGTATTCATCCGGTCACCTGAAGCTTGATTTTGATGCTGCTGGGATTGTAGTTTCATAATTGTTTCATTTTCCGCTCTAAAAGTGAATCAATACACCAGCAATATATAATACAAAAAGCATGCCAATCTTTTTAAAAATACAATGCCCCATATTATCAAATCATTAAATAAACAGGTGACAAAAAATGGTAAAATTTTCCCATCGGTTGGCGGTAATTTTATTGTAAAACAGGAATTTTTTCCTGCCTGGCAGGAATTCATAACGGGATTTCAACGCGGTGAAGCGATTCAGGAACCCGGCCTTTCAGCCTGAACTTGTTGGGAACTTGCGAGGAAAGTTCACCTTCAACTTTTCCGGTTTATCCGGGTCAGGAACGGGGAATCTGATACTTCTTTAAAAGAGAATACAGGCGTGATTGAGACAGGCCGGAAATCCGGATGGCTTCTTTTATATGGCCTTTTGTCTGCACCATAAGATCTTTCAGATACTGTTCTTCCGCTTCCAAAACGGCAGACTCCCGGACCTCGGAAAGTCTTCGGAGAGCATCTATATGGCTTTCCGTCGGTTTCCGTTCATTTTCCACTTCACTGCCGTTCGCCAAACTGCGAGCGTGGTGAACCCGGATCTTTGTGGGAAGATGGCGGGAAAACAATGTCGGATCAAACCGTGCGATTGTAAACACCCGCTCCATGGTATGAATAAGTTCCCGAACATTCCCCGGCCAGTCATATGAAATGAGTGTTTCAAAAAAATCAGGAGAAAAACCCTTGGTTTCAATCCCCTGTTTTTCACATAAAATATTAATCCAGTGCTGAGCCATCTCCTTGATGTCCGGGGGCCTTGATTTCAGGGGCGGCAAATGGATATTAAAAGACTGAATCCGGTAAAGCAGATCTTTCCGGAATTGTCCTGAATCCACCATTTGATTCAAGTCCCGGTTGGTGGCGGCAATCAGGCGAAAATCACTTTCAATTTCCCGGTTACTCCCTATGGGCCGAAAACGATTTTCCTGCAAAACCCTTAAAAACTCTTTCTGATGACCTAAGGAAAGCTCCCCGACCTCATCTAAAAAAAGCGTCCCGCCATCCGCGTCTTTGATTAACCCGGCCCGATCCATCTGAGCACCGGTAAAAGACCCTTTCTTATGACCGAACAGCATACTGTTGACAAGCATCTCCGGAAGAGAGGCGCAATCAACCACAACAAAATTCTTTTCAACCCGGAAGCTGTTATTGTGAATGGTGCGCGCAAAAAGCTCCTTACCGGTTCCGGTTTCACCGGTGATCAGGACATTCACGTCACTGCCCGCCACCTGTGCCACCTGAACAAGGCAGGATTCCAGCTGATGGCTGCTGCCGACAATGCCTTCCCGTTTAAGGATTGATGGGCGTTGCCGCTGCTCTTTTTCTTCACGGTATTGAAGCACCCGGTTCAGCTGTAGAATGATATCGGACAATGACGGGGGTTTTTGTATATACGTCCAGGCACCGCTCCGGATGGCCAGTTCCGCCCCATCCGGATTTCCGGCGCCCGTAATAATGATGACATCCGGTGATGACGGGGCTTTCTTAAAATCCGGCAAAGCATCCAGGCCATTGCCGTCCGGCAGATTGACATCCAAAAAAATGACATCAAAACTTCCGTCAAGAGCAACCGTCATCCCTTGCTTGAGCGTCAGGGCATACGCCACATGATGCTGTTCCCGCCGAATAGGCCTGGCCAGCAGTTTACAGATCGCCTCTTCATCATCTATGATCAGAACATTTGCCAAGGATCTTAAATTCCTTACTTATAATGACATTAATGACGGCTGCGTAAAAAGCTATCGATTTTTTTTACGATATCAATATATTTATATACATGAACATCAGAATTTGAAAGGATTTTTTAAGGTATAAGCGGGTTGGGGAGATCTTTTAAAATTCTTTATGAAATTTTAATTCAACATTTTTTAAATACCGTTATGACCAAAGGGGTATGCAGCAGTTATGTTAATGCACAAAGCGGAGAATTCAAAATCGGAATGTTTTCATTGGGCTGAAACCCAATTTTCGATCCGCAATGCCTCGACTCTTTCAAATTCACGTACATTATTGGTGACGAGAATAAGTCCTTCACTACGCGCATGGCCGGCGATGTGCAAATCATTGACGCCAATGGGGGTTCCCAATTTTTCAAGGGTCGCCCGAATTCCACCATAATGCCCGGCGGCCTTTATACCGTATTCAAGAATCTCAAGCCGGGAAATAAAATCTTCCATCTGCCGCAGATTATGCTCGGGCCTTGTGCTTTTTTCAACGCCATGAAAGAGCTCGGCAAGGGTGATGGATGAAATCGACATCTGATCAGCATGCAGATTGAATGTTTCTAAAAGTTCCAATGGCTTTCGTTTAATCACATAAATTACAATATTGGTATCAAGCATGTATTTCAGCATCAGAAATCTTCTCTTTCAGGCTGGGTTTGTGCGCCTCGTTCAGCCATGAAGTCATCACTGACACCGTGCCCGGACAAAAAAAAGCTGTCCCAGGTGTTTTCAGCCGGTGAAATAATCCGCTCTTTGCCAATGGCACGAACGCTCACTTTTTTAACATTTTCCGGAAATCGCATTTTAGCCGGAAGCCGGACCGCCTGCGTACGATTATTTTTAAATACAGAACCTTGCGCCATATTATGCCTCCTTTTTATTATACGTATAGTATACTATTGATTGTGTATATGTCAAGCGTATATAGCATTTGTAATAAAAACACCATGAACCAAACACCCAGTCAACGGGTAAAGAATAGTTTGTTAAAGCATAAAGTGCCCGTCCCCTTTTTCCTCACCGATGATGAAACGATGGCGTTTGTATAATTTGCAAACAGCGTTCATCTTTTCTATATTTCACTGAAATATAGAAAAGAATACAAACAGTCCCCGGTCAAAAGTTACAGCAGCGCAGGGCTGGATTTCTTTTGTTACTTTTCTTTGCCACCAAAGGAAAATAACAAAGAAAAACAAGATTAAGAAATATATCCTCTGAATCGGAATCTTAAGATAACTCCGACTGCAGGGATTCATTGATTTATCACAAAATCAGAAAGTCAGCTGTATCCTACTTGATATCCGCATGATACTCCTGAAGCGACTTGGGCATTGAGGCTCCCTGCCGCCGTGCGCGAATACCTTTTGCCGCCGCCTGGGCTGAAGCAATGGTGGTAATATGAAGCACCTTGTAATTAATTGCCGCCTTGCGGATATAAGAATCATCATCCTGACTTTCCTTGCCGCTGGGCGTATTGATCACCAGTTGAATATTTCCGTTTTTAATTTCATCAACAATATCCGGCCGCCCATACCCGAGCTTTTTAATTGGCTTTGATTCAATCCCATGTTCCTGCAGAAACTTATGGGTTCCGTTGGTGGCATAGATTTTAAAATCCAGCTCTTTAAACAACCCGGCGGTTTCCAGTGCGCTGTTTTTATCAGCATTCGCCAGTGTGATCAAAACCGATCCTTCCAGCGGCAGGGCTACTTTTGTGGCTTCCTGTGATTTAAAAAATGCCAGGCCGAATGAATCCGCCATGCCCAAGACTTCACCAGTGGACCGCATTTCAGGCCCCAGCACGGGATCCACTTCCGGAAACATATTAAACGGGAAAACCGCTTCCTTAACACCAAAATGCGGAATAGGCTTGTGCTTTAAATTAAACTCGGACAATTTTTTTCCCAGTAAAATCTGCGTGGCGATATTGGCCATTGAAATATTGCAGACTTTGGATACCAGGGGGACTGTCCGGGAAGCCCTGGGATTGGCTTCCAGAATGTAAACCGTATCATCGGCAATCGCATACTGGATATTCATCAATCCGACAATCCCCAGTTCGATGGCAATTTTTTTGGTGTATTCATTGATAGTTTCAATATGCTTGATCGGAATACTGACTGGCGGAATCACACAGGCAGAATCCCCGGAATGCACCCCGGCCAGTTCAATATGCTCCATCACCGCCGGAACAAACGCGTCCGTGCCGTCGGCAATTGCGTCCGCCTCTACTTCAATGGCATTTTGCAAAAACCGGTCAATTAAAATCGGCCGCTGGGGGGACACATCCACGGCTGCTGCCATATATTTTTTTAACATCTCTTCATCTGACACCACCATCATGGCGCGGCCGCCCAACACATAAGACGGACGCACCATCAGCGGGTATCCTATGCGCGCGGCCACTTCCATGGCCTGTGCTTCCGAATGCGCCATCCCGGACTCCGGCTGGGGAATGCCCAGTTTTTGGATGACCTGACGGAAACGATCCCGGTCTTCGGCCAGATCAATGGTATCCGGCGATGTCCCTAAAATTTTAACTCCGGCGTCTTCGAGTTCCTTGGCAATATTTAACGGCGTCTGACCGCCGAACTGGACAATTACCCCTTCAGGCTTTTCCTTTTCATAAATACTTAACACGTCTTCCACTGTCAGGGGTTCGAAATACAGTTTTTCCGACGTATCATAATCCGTGGATACAGTTTCCGGGTTGCAGTTGACCATGATGGACTCAAATTTCGCGTCCCGAATGGCAAATGCCGCATGAACACAGCAATAATCGAATTCAATCCCCTGTCCAATCCGGTTCGGCCCGCCGCCGAGCACCATAATTTTCTTATTATCACTGACAGCCACTTTGTCCGGTGCATTGTAAGTGGAATAATAATATGCCGCATCTTCTACACCGCTGACCGGAACCGGTTCCCATGCTTCACCCAGCCCCAGAGACAGACGTTTTTCCCGAATTTTTATTTCAGAAACGCCCAAAATTTGCGCCAGGTATTTGTCCGCAAACCCGTCTTTTTTCGCCTGTATCAAAAGTTCATCCGGCGGCAGTTTTCCCTGGTGTTTCAGGATCTTTTCTTCAAGTTCCACCAGCTCTTTCATCTGCTCGATAAACCAGGCCTTGATATGCGTTACGTCATGCAGTTCGCCAATATCCGCTCCTTTTCGCAGGGCTTCGTACATGATAAAATGACGTTCGCTGGTCGGCGTGCTCACCAGTGTCATCAATTCCTCTAAGGATTTTTCATTAAAATCCTTGGCAAATCCCAGCCCGTAACGACCGTTCTCCAGGGAACGAATGGCTTTTTGAAATGATTCCTTATAATTTTTTCCAATACTCATGACCTCGCCGACAGCCCGCATCTGTGTGCCGAGCTTATCTTCAACCCCTTCAAACTTTTCAAATGCCCACCGGGCAAACTTCACCACCACATATTCGCCGGACGGTGTGTATTTTTCCAAAGTACCGTCCCGCCAGTACGGGATTTCATCCATGGTCAGACCGCCGGCCAGCAAAGCTGAAACCATGGCAATAGGAAAACCCGTGGCCTTGGATGCCAGTGCGGAAGAACGAGAGGTTCGGGGATTGATCTCAATCACCACCACCCGTCCGGTTTTCGGATCATGAGCAAACTGAACATTGGTGCCGCCAATCACCTCGATTGCTTCCACAATGGCATATGAATAGTCCTGAAGACGTTTTTGCAGTTCCGGTGAAATGGTCATCATAGGGGCCGTACAGAATGAATCACCGGTGTGAACACCCATGGGATCGACATTTTCGATAAAGCAGACCGTGATCATATGATTTTTAGCGTCACGAACCACTTCAAGTTCCAGTTCTTCCCACCCGAGCACTGATTCTTCAACCAGAACCTGATGCACCATGCTTGCAGCCAGTCCGCGGGCAGCAATGGTTCTCAGCTCTTCAATATTATAGACCAGACCGCCGCCGGTTCCTCCCATTGTATAGGCCGGCCGGATAACCACCGGATAACCAAGCTCTTCAGCTACTTTTTCGGCATCGTCCAGCGTATTCACCGCTTCACTTTTCGGCATTTCAATGCCGATCTTATTCATGGTTTCCTTAAAAGCCGTCCGGTCCTCGCCCCGTTTAATCGCGCTTAAGTTTACCCCGATAACTTTAACGCCATATTTTTCCAGCACCCCGCTTTCAGCCAGTTCAGAAGACAGGTTGAGTGCGGTTTGCCCGCCGAGATTCGGCAGCAATGCATCCGGGCGCTCTTTTTCAATGATCCATGTCATTGTCTGTAAATTCAATGGTTCAATATATGTTACATCCGCCATACCCGGATCAGTCATAATGGTTGCCGGATTGGAGTTCACCAGTACAATTTTATATCCCAAAGAACGCAGCGCTTTACACGCCTGTGTGCCTGAGTAATCAAATTCACAGGCCTGACCGATGATAATCGGACCGGACCCGATGATCATTACCTTCTTGATATCATCTAATCTGGGCATATTTTCTCCTTTTATTTTTTTGTTATCTTATTTGATTTTTTTCAATGTTGAGGTCATAAATATTGGCAACTGAATTTCAAATTTCAATATGGATTCCCACGGACCATGGGAACCAGAATACTGTAAATGTAGAGTCACTTGGGAATCATACTCAGATGGCGAAGATAAAAGTGCCAAATGCAAGGCGCGCAAGTTCGTCAGAAATGAGGCGTACTTTTTGTACGTTGAATTACTGGCGGACGCAGCGTAACGAAGCAGTTGCGCTTTTAGCTTTGCCATTAAAAATGACTGGTGCCGTCCCAGCAATGAGTACATAGCCTATCCTTCGGCATTCCAATGGCCTCAACCAGATCATCCATGGCCTGATATTTCAGGGATGTCATCTTTAACCGCTCCCGGATGCGTTCCACCATGGCAAGATTTTCAGCTGAGCCTGAAACCGCATATTTTTCTATGTCCGTAAAATCCGGCCCCTCGATTTCATGGATTATTTTTCTCCCGATCAAATCCAGGGTGGAACGAGACGTTGAAAAGTTTAAAAATTCACATGGAAAAATCAGTGTGGGACAGGCAGTCCGCATATGGACTTCTTTAGCACCGGCATCAAACAACATCTGGATGTTATCTTTCAGCTGTGTCCCGCGCACAATGGAATCATCACAAAATAACAGTCGCTTGCCGTCAATCAGTTCCTGAACCGGAATCAGTTTCATACGGGCAACCAGGTCCCGGGTTCCCTGATTCTGAGGCATGAAACTTCTCGGCCAGGTCGGGGTATATTTTACAAACGGCCGGCAATACGGCACTTTTCTTTCATTCGAATAACCTAAGGCATGCCCGATCCCGGAATCCGGAATCCCGGAAACCGTATCGACTTCCACTATGTCGTTTTTAGCAAGGGCGCACCCGCACCGATATCGCACCTCTTCAACATTAATCTGTTCATAACCGGAGGCGGGATATCCATAATATACCCACAAAAAGGAACAGACCTGCATTTCGTCGCCCGGTTTTTTCACCTGCTCATAGCCGTCGGCATCAAAAAAAACAATTTCACCCGGACCCAGATATTTTTCAATTTTGTAGCCCAGGTTAAAAAACGCACTGGTTTCAAAGGTTGCAGCATGGGCATCTTCTTTTTTACCAATGGCAATGGGGGTTCTGCCCAGTTTGTCCCGGGCTGCATAAATGCCCTTTTCAGTAAGCAAAAGGATGGAACAGGATCCCTGGATGGCATGCTGAGCCTTTGCAATCCCATCTTCAAACGAACTTCCCTGCCCGATCAGCATAGCGACCAGCTCAGTTGAATTGATCTGGTTTTCCCCGGATTCTGAAAAATTAATTTTCCGGTCAAAGGCTTTTTGCGCAAGTTCCGACAAATTTTTAATTATCCCCACCGTGGCAATCCCGAATGTTCCCAAATGCGAACCAATAATTAACGGCTGGGAATCAGTATCACTAATCACACCGATCCCTTTTTTACCATGCAAACTTGAAAGATCGGGTTCCAGCTTTGTCCGAAAATAGCTATTTTCTATATTTTTAATGGTTTTTTTAATACCATCCTTGTTTCTGATGGCAAGGCCGCCCCGTTTTGTTCCCAGATGAGAATGATAATCCGTCCCGTAAAACACATCCTGAGTACAATCCTGTTTAGATACACACCCAAAAAATCCACCCATGCTAATAAAGTCTCCAGTTTTTTTATTAAAACTAAACAACAATCAGCTTAATTATTCATAAAACTGAAGATCATGCAAAAGAAAAATCATCTTAACTCCCCAAAGAACCGTCCATTATTTCAGGTCCACCAATTTTAAGTATTTGAATTTAAATAAATTAATTATCAAAAAAATTAAAAAATTCTGTTTTTCCCCGCAAGCTGGATTTTGAGCACTTTGAAAAAAACTTGACAAAAAACTGACCATAAAATATAACTGATTAATCAGTCAGTATAGTTGACCGGTTAGTTTCTGCCACACTTTTAAATTAGTGGCCGAACGAAAACCTCGATTTTTCGTAGGTTGGGTAGAGCCCGCTCTGACATGTTGGGTTTCGCTACGCTCTACCCAACCTACGAAAATCAACCGTTTAACCAAGCTTAGATTCTAAAGGGCGAAACCCAACAAATTATTTCCGGTGGGTTTCCGTTCATACACTAAATAGAAAGCACGACCCCTTACCATGTCAAAAAAAGAAGATATACTGAAAGCCGCTACACTCCTGTTTGCCACCAATGGCTTTAAAGAAACCTCCATGACAGAAGTCGCCACGATGACGAATGCTGCCAGCGCCACGATTTTTTATCATTTTAAAAGCAAGGAAGCGCTTTTTCTGTCCGTATTAAACAGCGTCAAAGACGGTATCATAGAAGAATTTTCCCATTATTTCGATGAAAAAAAATTTAGCACCGGCCTGGAAATGCTTGAGGGGACTGTCTCTTTTTACCTTTATTTAGCCGGAAACAAGGCGGAGTGGTTTTTGCTGCTTCACCGGTACTACCCATACGAACTTGCCAAAAAAAATAATACCTGTAGGCAGTCTCTGGAAGATATATATAATTGTTTTGTGGATATATTTGAAAAAGCTTTGGTGCAGGGTCAGGCCGATGGCTCCATCGGCAAACTATCGCAGCGCAAAACAGCGCTGCTCATATTGTCAACCGTAGACGGCATGGTCCGGTTTAAAAACTGTAATTTGTATGATGCCGGGGCACTTTATAATGAATTGATCGCTGTCATACGACGAATAGCGGCAACCTAAAATCAAAAAATACAGGCGGTATTTTCAATGATCAAAATATTTTTTCCCTTTATTGAATGGATGAAAGACTACAATTTTGAAAAACTGAAAATTGATTCGCTCTCCGGCCTCACCGTTGCCCTGGTCCTGATTCCCCAGTCCATGGCCTATGCTCAGTTAGCCGGCATGCCTTCCTATTATGGTTTGTATGCCTCGTTTCTCCCCCCTATTATCGCATCCCTGTTTGGTTCCAGCCGTCAACTGGCAACCGGTCCGGTTGCCGTTGTTTCCCTGATGACCGCCGCTTCACTGGAACCTTTAGCCACCGCCGGCAGTGAAGGATATATTGCCTACGCCATCCTGCTGGCCCTGATGGTTGGCCTCTTCCAGTTTTCATTAGGGGTGTTGCGGCTCGGTGTGGTGGTCAATTTTCTTTCTCATCCGGTGGTCAATGGATTTACCAACGCAGCTGCCATTATCATCGCATCTTCCCAGCTATCCAAAATATTTGGGGTGTATGTGGACAAGGCGACCCATCACTATGAAACGATTTTTCGAGTATGCGCGGCAGCGGTACATTATACCCACTGGCCGACCCTGATTATGGGGGTTATGGCTTTTGGCATCATGTACGCATTAAAACGCTTTAACCCAAAAATTCCCAATGTTCTCGTTGCCGTGACCGTCACTACGGTCATTTCCTGGGCGGTCGGCTTTCAGCAGGACAATCTTGTGGATTTAAGCGCCATTAAAGCACCGCCGGTCCATGAAATGGTCACTGAATTCAACCGGGCCGTGGTCGGAATCAATACGGTCACGGAAGAACGCACGCAATATATGAAAACATTAGATGATGCCAGAACCCGTCACGACAAAATCTCTATCTTAAACGCGGAACACGAAATCAATATGGTTAATTTTAAAATTGACCAGTTAAAAGAAGAAGCCCATACATACCGTAAAAGTCTCAGAGATATGATGTTTTACGCGGATGGGACCGGTTCAGCGCAGGTATTCTATCTAAAAAATAATTCCGTGTTAAAAGATCCGAAAAATACACGCGTATGGCGCATCAAAATCAGCAACAAAATTCTGGATACACAAAACCTGCTCATGACCGGCGGCGGGGCCGTGGTCGGCGGCATCCCCAAGGGGCTTCCTTCTTTTACCATGCCTGAAATCAATTTAAAGGTCATACTGCAATTATTCCCGTATGCCGCCATCATCTCTCTCTTAGGATTTATGGAGGCCATCTCCATTGCCAAGGCCATGGCCGCCAAAACCGGGCAGCGACTGGATCCCAACCAGGAACTTATCGGACAGGGGCTTGCCAACATACTGGGTTCGATGACCAAAAGTTATCCCACGTCCGGTTCTTTTTCCCGATCTGCCGTCAATCTTCAGGCCGGTGCAATGACCGGTCTGTCCAGCGCGTTTACCTCTCTGGCGGTGGTCATCGTGCTGCTTTTTTTCACGCCGTTGCTGTATCACCTGCCCCAAGCGGTGCTGGCAGCAGTTATTATGATGGCGGTTATCGGCCTGATCAATGTCAGCGGTTTTATCCATGCATGGAAAGTCCAGTGGTATGACGGGGCCATCTCCATTATTGCATTTGTGTCCACACTGGTTTTTGCACCCCACTTGGACCGGGGGATCATGATCGGGGTATTGCTTTCTTTGATGGTCTTTTTGTATAAAAGCATGCGGCCCACGGTTACTTCTCTTTCCCGCATGGAAAATGATGGCCTTCGGGGAGCAATGGTACATGGACTTCAGAAATGCAAATATATCGACATGGTTCGTTTTGACGGCCCCCTGTTTTTTGCCAATGCCAGTTACCTGGAAGACAAGATCAGTGAACGGATGCTGAATAGAAAAGACCTGAAACATATTATCATTGTATCCAATGCAATTAATGATATCGACGCATCCGGCGAGGAAGTCCTGTCCCTGTTAATTGAAAACGTCCGCAGTGCCGGTGTTGAAATTTCATTTTCCGGGGTGAATTCATCCGTAATGAAAGTGTTTAAACGAACACACCTGATGGCGATGATTCGCCCGGAGAACATTTATCCGACAATGGAAAAAGCCATTTGCGCAGTCCACGATCAGACCCATCGACACGGAGATGAAGTGAACTGCCCGTTGACAACGGTCTGCCATATTACATAAAATAAATGAACATTAATAAAAAGGAATATACTGATGTCAATTATTACTTTTTTCAGCGGGTCCTTTTGTAACGACAGAGCTGTCTTAGACGAGCTAAAGCAAAAAACAGGATATCCGGTAATCGATGACCGCATAATCATCGCTGCAGCCAGCCGCGCATCCGGTCTTTCGGAAAAGAAAATCCAGGGTGCTTTTTCAGCCAAAATATCCCTTTTTAATCAGTTCACCCATGAAAAAGAACGCTCTATCGCGTACCTGCGACTGGCGTTGGCGAAAATGCTGGACACTGACAACCTGATCGTTTCCGGCGCGTCCGGCTTACTGATTCCACAAAGTATCAGCCATGTGCTCCGGGTGTGCCTGATTGCAGACATGAAATCACGCATTGCGAACGCACAAAAACAGAAACAAATTTCCGAAAAAGAAGCGGCCGCCCTGATTCGGAAAAATGATGAGAACACAGGTGCCTGGGTCAAAACAATAATGGGACCGATGACCCGTGGGCAACATCCGCCTATGATATCATGATCCCCACAGACAAAACTGACGCGGCGGAATCCGTCAAACTGATTTTCCAGCACGCAGAATCCGATGTTGTCCAAACAACAGATGCCTCAAAGCAGGCTATATCCAATTTTCAGCTGGCCGCAAAAGCCGGCGAAGCCTTGGCAAATGCCGGGCATAATGTTTCAACGGATGCCCAAAACGGCACCATCCGAATTACCATCAACAAAAATGTATTGATGCTCGCACGCCTGGAAGAAGAACTGAAGCAGATTGTGGAAAAAATCCCCGGCGTAAAAGGCGTTGAAACCAGTGTGGGCGAAAAATTTTACCAGACAGACATATACAGAAAATACGATTTTCAGATGCCGTCCAGGATTCTGCTGGTAGATGATGAACGCGAATTTGTCCAGACCCTGTCCGAACGTTTAATTATGCGGGATATGGGGTCGGTCGTGGCCTATGACGGCGAATCCGCATTAAATATGGTGGATGATGAAGAACCGGAAGTAATGATTCTGGATTTAAAAATGCCGGGCATCGACGGGATTGAAGTACTGCGCAAAGTCAAGGCAAGCCGTCCGGATATCGAAGTCATTATCCTGACCGGACATGGCTCTGAAGCAGACCGGGAGATCTGCATGGGACTGGGCGCTTTTGCCTATCTGCATAAACCGGTGGATATTGATTTGCTGAGTACCACCTTAAAACAGGCCAATGAGAAAGTTCAGAAACAAAAAACGGTGGCGTCGTAAAAAGTCATGGAACGAAACTGCGTATCGTTGTATCAAAGAATAACGTCTATCGTAGGCCGGGTTTCTTACCCGGCGATTGTCATGGCATTTTAATTTGTCGGGAATGGAATCCCGACCTACTTTTTTGTTCCATAATCAAAGTGAAATTACCTGGAAGTCACAAATATTTTGAAACATATAACCATTTTTTTAAGCTGAAAAAATATGGAAAAACTGTTAAAAATTTTTAGCCCCAACTTTTTGTGGGGCGGGAAACAGGGCAAAGGCCCCCTATACCGGCACATGTTCAATTACAGCCGGCTATGGCGGTCGGCGGTGATGCTGACAGCGCTGTCCGCTATCCTGCCGCTGCTGGCCATCTCATGGTTTGACTACAATGTGACCCGCAAAGCCGTGAAAGCCGAGACGTTTTCTCATACGTCCCGAACGGTCTCAAATACCAAAAGAACGATTTCCGCTTTTCTGGCGGAACGAAAATCCGCACTCGATTTTATTGTTCACGACAACATCTATGAAGAACTGATTGATCCGGTTCGTCTTGCCATTATTCTGAAGAATCTCAGAAAAGCCTTTGGCGGCATCACTGATATCGGCGTGATCGATGCCAGCGGCCAGCAGATTGCCTACATCGGCCCCTACTCCCTTGAAGGCAAAAATTACAAAGACCAGGACTGGTTTAAAGAAATCGTGGGAAAGGGAATTTTTGTCAGTGATGTTTTTTTAGGCTTCCGGAATGAACCCCACCTGGTCATTGCCATCAGTTATGAATTGCCGGACGGCACTTTTTATATCTTACGCACATCCATTGATACGGACCGGTTGACTAAACAGTTATTAAATCTTGAACTGGGCGCCCAGGGCAATGCCTTTATTATCAATACCCAAGGCGTGCTGCAGACCCCGGCGCGCCATCATGAAAAAGTGTTTGAAAAAATCGCTATCCCGGTTCCCGAATACTCCCCCAAAACCGAGGTATTACAATACAATGACCCCGATGAAGGGTCCCAGGTACTGGGATATGCCTATATACCGGACACGCCGTTTATTCTGATGATCGTCAAAAATAAAGATGAAATGATGAAGTCCTGGCACAAGACGCGCTTTGAAATTTTAATCTTTTTATCCATTGGCATCCTCATTGTCATGGTCGGGATTATCGGTTTTGCAACATTTTTTGTAAATAACATTTATATTGCCGATCAACGGCGAATTAAAACGCTGCACCAGGTGGAATATTCCAATAAGCTGGCGTCCATCGGGCGGCTGGCAGCCGGAGTAGCCCACGAAATTAATAATCCGCTGGCCATCATCAACGAAAAATCCGGCCTGATCAAAGATATTTTCCAACTCAGAGAGACTTATGCCACAGACGAAAAACTCATCGGCTTAGTCGATGCGATCCATGCTTCCGTGGCCCGCTGTGGCGCCATCACCAAACAGCTTTTAAATTTTGCCCGGCACATGGATTTTAGCTTTCAGCCGGTGGACCTGAAAAAAATCATCCAGGAAGTCATTGGTTTTCTGGGCCGTGAGGCAGAATACCGTAACATTAAAATATCCGTTAATGTGTCAGAAGATATTCCTCAATTTGAAAGTGACCGGGGAAAACTACAGCAGGTGTTCCTCAACCTGCTCAACAATGCCTTTGCCGCATTGTCTGATGGCGGCAACCTGGATATCTCCGCAATCCTGCTGAGGGACGAACGTATCCGATTAACAGTAGAAGATACCGGCTGCGGGATTCCGGAAAAAGATCTTAAAAAAATTTTCGAACCGTTTTTCTCAACCCGAACCAACGTCGGCGGCACCGGTTTAGGTCTTTCAATCACCTACTCCCTGATCCAGGAAATCGGCGGAACGATCGATGTGAACAGCACGGTTGATGTCGGAACCCGATTTATAATAACACTGCCGTTAAGTGCCAAAAATATGAAGGAGAAAAATAATGCGCCTGCTCCTCGTGGACGATGAAGAAGAATTTGTGGCCACCCTGGCTGAACGCCTTTCTTTAAGAAACATTGCGGCGGACTGGGTGACGAGTGCGGAAAAAGCGGAAAAAATGATCGCAACAAAACATTATGACCTGGTGTTGCTGGATGTAAAAATGCCGCAGGTGGGCGGGCGGGAATTAAAAAAAATTATTGAAAAAAAGCTGCCCGGCATTAAAACCATCTACCTGACCGGTCACGGTTCAGAAGAAGATTACCAGGCCGGCAGTGCTGAAGCGGAATATTATCTAATGAAACCGATCAACATCAATGACCTGATCGCAAAAATCAATGATGCACTGGGAAAATAAGGAGGCGAAATCATGTCTGACAGAATTGACCCGTTAGGCGAAGCAGGCCTTGCGTTTTATTCCAAAGTATCTGCGTCCATCTCCCATGAAATCAAAAATTCACTGGCAGTCCTCAACGAAAGTGCCGGTTATCTTGAAGACGTAACCCTGATGGCCAAAAAAGGAATGAATGTGAATATGGAACGGCTCGAGTCTCTGGCCGGCACCATGTTAAAACAGGTACAGCGATCCAACGCCATTGTTAACAACATGAACCGACTGGCCCACAGCCTGGATGATCCGGCCAGCCAGATAGACTTAAACCCCTTACTCGAACTGATGATCAGCCTGTCGGAACGCACAACAGTGACCCGGGGATTTAAAGTATCCGCCGCATCTTCCGATGCAGCGGTAACCATCACCACCCACCCGTTTTTTTTAGAAAACCTGATCTGGCTGATCCTTGATTTTGCCATGACCGTCACCGGCGATGCAAAAACCATTGCCATGCTGCCGTTAAAGACGGAATCCGGGGTTGCAATCAATTTCACGGGACTTGAAAAACTAACGAAAAGGGCACTATACGATTTTCAGACAGAACCTGTCCGCCGGATACTTTCAATACTGAATGGCACATTACAGGCAGATGAAGATAAAGGTATAATAACGTTAAACTTACCCGAAAAAACGAATAAACAAGGAGGCCTATCATGACTGACAAAGTCTTAATCGTGGATGACGAGCAGGATTTCTTAGATGTTATCTCTGAGCGCCTGGCCGCTCGTGACATGAATGTTTCGACTGCCTCTTCCGCAAAAGATGCCATAAAAAAAATCGATGAAGAATCCTTTGATGCGGTGGTACTGGATCTAATGATGCCGGAAATGGACGGACTGGAAACGCTTAAGATCATGAAAGAAAAAAACCCGGACCTACAGGTTATTCTACTGACCGGCCATGCCACGGTGGAAAAAGGGATTGAGGCCATGAAACTCGGCGCCATGGACCTGATTGAAAAACCGGCGGATCTGGCAACTATTGTGGATCGGATCAAACGCGCCAAAACGGAGAAAATCATCCTGGTTGAAAAAAAGAGCGAAAAACGCATCCGGGATATCCTCACCCGAAAAGGTTGGTAAGGTCTTCGGTTAAAAAAAATTCGTCGCCTGGAACATGCCTTGGGCTTTTCCAGACGTCGACAATCTTTCGACAACTCACCTGAATTATTTTCACAACAATATCAACAATATCAGATCCTCTGATGGTTCAGAAAGGATCTGATATTGTTAATTCCCCTGTTTTTTTATTTTTCCCCTGTTTCTCATACATATAAGGCTCTGCTCCCAAACCGTAGGGGGGATTAGCGAAGCGTAATCCACCAAAAAAATAAACAACCAACGGCATTCGGTTTGAAGATATTTTTGCGTTCACAGAATATTCCTGTTCTCATAGTGCGAAATTAAATATTCATTTAAACGATATGATCATTACGAAACAATAGGACCGTACAAAAAAATAATTACCTGTAAATTATCATTTTTTTTCAAATTACTGGATTAAATATTATTTTTAGTGTATAAAAGAGTCGATACTAAAATAA
>JAGGYV010000303.1 GCA_021162325.1 Desulfobacteraceae bacterium
AGTGAACTAAAGTTTGAAGTGAACTAAAGTTATGGTTAATGCCTTCGGCATTTTCAATTTTTATGTTAAAAATGATCGCGCATTTCGCGCAGTCCTCAACTTTAGGCACTTTAGATCACTTTAGTCACTTCACATTTTTTGAGTTTTTAAAAAAGTTTCCCCAAAAAACACAAAAAGCAGAGATAAGAAACTAAAATTCAACCTCAACCTTTCACCTATCTGTTAATCCTGTTTATTGGCTCTGTGCTTTAATATTTCAAGAAACAGGTTCGTCCGGTCAAAATAGACTTCATTGCGGCAGATCAACCCATTGTCATTCAGGATCATTTCCGGTCCATGCCGGCAGCCAGCGAGCGGCAAACTCTCTGGCCTGTTGTGGTGTCATCATAGGTTTCTCCTTATTTTTCAAGGTCATCAGCCAAGCCGTTCATGGCCTTCCCAGTATTTTTCCTCCAAATCCCGCTTGATAATTTTGCCGTCAATATGTCGGGGCAGTTTTTTGTAAAATTCGACTTTCTGCGGGATTTTATATCCTTTTAACCCTTTCTCCTTGCAGTAATCCTGAATCTCTTTTTCAGTAAGCGTTTCTCCTTTTTTTAACTGAATGCAGGCCAGGGGGATTTCGCCGAGATCCGGATGAGGCACCCGGATGACTGCGGCATCATATATTTTGGGATTCATAAACAGGAAGCGTTCTATTTCCACCGGGAAAATATTGACCCCGGCGCAGATAATCATTTCTTTGACCCGGCTGGTGAGATATAAAAAGCCGTCTTCATCCTGATGTCCGATCAGCCCGTCATCATACCATTCCTTGCCGTCAATGAAGCGCTGGGAGTCTTTTAATTTTTTTTCTGTCCCCGGATATCTCAGCGACATGGTGGCCACCGAACGTCCGAATATCAAGCCATCCTTTCCGGATTCCGTTTTTCTTTTGGCGATTTCATCATAGACCAGAATGTCGCCGCATCGGGGTTTACCGACACTGTAAATACGCTTCGGGTTTTCAATATAGTCATCCGGGAGCAGGAGGGTCAGCAGGGCGGATTCCGAACTGCCGTAATATTCGTGGAATACCGGTTTTTTTGCTCCCTGGGCAGTAAACAGGTCGTTAATGCCGGTTTTGGCCTCCGGAGGGCAGGGAGCTGCTGCGCTGATCAAAGTATGCATGGAACTTAAATCATATTTTTTCTTGATGTGATCCGGAAGTCCCAGGATTCTCTGGATAATTGTGGGGACAACAAATGACCAGGAGATGCGCTCTTTTTCCACCATCTTTAAATATGATTCCGGGTCAAATTTTCGCATGGGCACTGCAGTGGCGCCGAGCATGATACAGGGCGCGAATCCGGCGGCAGTCCCGGCATGATACATGGGAGTCGGAATCAGGGTTCGGATGTTTTTCCCGGCCGGGTCCCTGATTTTGTCGCCGCCGTAATGATACAGGTAGCTGAATTGGCGGTTCATGTATTGTACGTATTCGTCCAAAGAGGCCCTCGGTGCTTCGGCCAGTTCACTTAACAGATAGCTCAGCCCGTCATAGAGGTTGGAGCTTTTCGGTGATCCGGTGGTCCCGCCGGTATAGGGGTTCATGGCAAAGATAAACGAAGTCTTCGGTAATGTCGTCCGTGATTCGGACAGGAGCGTTTCGTAATTTATTATGCCGTCCGGTGGACTGCCGCCCACCATGATGAAATGTTCTATAGAGGGCATGTTCTTTTTATAATCAATAATTTCATCGGCAAAGTCTTCATCGAAAATAAGCACTTTGGGTTTTCGCAGGTCAATGGTGCTTCTTAAGTCATCACCGGTCAAATGCCAGTTCACTGCGGGCAGGGGAGAGCCGATAATGCACGCTGCGTAAAAGCATTCAAAATATTCCGCGCTGTTGTACAGCATGCAGGCCACCCGGTCTTTTTTTTCAACACCCAGATCCTGGAGCGCGTTTGCCAGGCGTAACACCTGTTGCCCCATCTGTGCATAGGAAATTCGTTTGTCGCCATCTATGATCGCTTCCCGATCGCCTAACGTCTCCCACAGGGCGATGAAAAAATTTGCCGCAATGCTGCCGGTTTTAAATTCCTTTATGGCCTTTAAATTATTTCTAAAACCGCCGATTGATGCGGTTTTAAGAAGGACTTTACCAACATTGAATACGCCCCACTGTTTTCGAATGGCCCGGTTGAATCCTTTATGCTCTTTGGTCTTTAAGATGGTTTTCATGGCTCTGGAAACGGTTTTCAATGATTTTTCGCCCGGCATACGGCCTCCTTTTGCTGCTATGAATGGTGTCGTCTAAAAGATGCTTCGAAGAAATTTGAGTTAATAATTTGTCCCTGAACGGAAACAACTTGTTTGAGTTTGTCATTGCGAGGTGTGAGGAACGAACGACGAAGCAATCCCCTGTTTGCAGTACTTGTCATGAGATTGCTTCGGTCGTACCTCCCTGCGCAATGACCGGAAAAATAAAATTTATGGACTTTTTGTTCAACCACTAATTCACCCCGTGCAAGCGTTGCCATATGTCGATCATTTTACGGTCCATCTGGATATCTCTTCCGCGGGTGGTGAGATAATTGCCAATCATGACCCCGTTGGCACCGGCCATGAATATCCAGGACTGGTAATCCTTGAGCGTATGTTCCCGGCCGCCGCAGATGGTAATGTCGGTTTGCGGGTTGATGAATCGGAAGAGTGCGATTGATTTTAATGCATCCATGGGACCCAAAGGCGACTGGTGTTCGAGGCGGGTCCCGGGGATGGGGGTTAAAAAATTGATCGGGATTCTTTTGACGTTGAGTTCTTTTAAGGTAAAGGCCAGTTCGATCCGCTGAGCCCAGGATTCCCCGATCCCGAGAATGCCGCCGGAACATGCCAGAAGCCCGGATGCTGTGGCGGCTTTTAATGTTTCAATGTCTTCCGCATAGGTGTGGGTTGAACAAATCTGATCAAAAAAGCTTTCTGCGGTTTCAAGGTTATGGTGATAATTGGTCATGCCGCTTAGCTTCAAGGTTTGGGCCTGTTGTTTTGTCAGCATTCCCAGTGATCCGCAGACAGTAAGGTTTGTTGTGGTTTTTATTTCAGCCGTTGCGCTGCAGATGATTTCGATTTCAGCATCCGTCAGTCGCTCGCCGCTGGTGACCATGGAAAAAAAGGTGGCACCTGATTTTTCCATTTCCATGGCATTGGCGGTCATTTTCGTTTTGTTCAGCAGCGGATAGGTTCGGATATCGGTTTTGTGATGGGCGGATTGGGCGCAAAAAGCACAATCCTGGGAACAGTGGCCGGACTTGGCGTTGATGATGGTGCAGGTGAAAATTTCTTTTGGCAGGAATGCTGATGTAATCCTGTTTGCGCAGGTAAGAAAATCAATGATGTCATCACCGGCAAGGTCGGACAGGATGAGCGCTTCTTGTTCAGAAACAGCGTAAGTATGATCATTGAGTATTTTTTCAGTTATTTCAAAAATTGATTTGTTTGACATGAATGTGCACCATAAAAAAAATTAAAGTTTATTATTTTATCAGATACCGGATTCGATCAATGATTTTTACGAAAATTTGACGATATAAGTATTTAATCCGTGGGGTTGAAGTTTCTATAATCGTCCCGACTTCCGGTATCAGTTTTTGGGAATATTTAAAACAACTGATAAACAACAGGTAAGTGGGGAGCATGACAATAAAGGCGGTCGTTCCCCAGTTGGAGAAATCGTATTCATTCTTAATGTAATAAGACACCGCACCGGTAAGTGGAACGCCCCAGTATACGAGTTTTCCGAATAATCCTTGTGATAGGTAAAGATAATGGCTGATGTGCAGAAACTGGCAAGCGACGCTAATCAAAAAACAAATGACAAATGCCGATAAAGTAACTTCAGCGCAGAAATAACGCAGATCCAGATTTGAAAATGCATGGATGGTCTCAGCCCGTTCCGGGTGCAGAGAAATAAATTTTTCGCCCATCGGGGTGGTTATATATAAATACCAAAACAGGTCAAATATATAATATATGAGAAAACACAATATTCCGG
>JAGGYV010000360.1 GCA_021162325.1 Desulfobacteraceae bacterium
GATCGCAGATTCTTTTATAATTAATAAAGGTTCTGTCATTCCCGAGCAGTCGGGAATCCAGTGCTGTATTTTGGTCATTGCTTATTTTGAACCCAGCTTGAGTAAATCGGATAAGCAGATTTAAAAAACAAAGGACAAAAAAAAACAATAAAAATAAGGAGATAAAAATGAGTGAAGATGTATATAAAAAACTGGCAACTGTATTAGATACCCTTCCCAATGGATTCCCGGCGTCAGAAACCGGGGTTGAATTAAAACTCTTAAAGATGATTTTTAATCCTGAAGATGCAGAATTGTTCTGTGATCTTCGCTTATCCTTTGAAACACCGGAACAAATTGCCGAAAGGACCGGTCGTTCCCTTGAAGGCCTGGATGATCGCCTGAAACAGATGTGGGAAAAAGGCCAGGTTTTTGGGGTGGATTTCGGAACGGTCCGTGTTTACAAAATGATGCCCTGGGTGTTTGGCATTTTTGAGTTTCAGTTAAAGCACATGACCAAAGAAATGGCCGAGCTGTGTGAGGCGTATGAATCAACATTTGGTCCTCAGTTTTTTGAAAGCAAAGTGCCGCTCATGAACGTGGTACCGGTTGAACAAGAGATCAGCAGCAACGAAGTCACGATGCCGTTTGAACAGGTTTCCGCCATTATCGAAAAAGGAAAATCGTTTGCGGTCAATGACTGTATCTGTAAAAAAGAACAGGAACTTTTAGGCAACCGCTGTGACCGGCCCATGGAGGTTTGTCTGGCCATTGCGCCGGTTCCTGATGTTTTTAAGGATCATCCGTTAAAGGCAAGGGTGATTACAAAACAGGAAGCGTATGATATTTTAAAATTGAGCGAAGAAGCCGGGCTGGTCCACATGACCAGCAATATAGAAAAAGGGCATTATTATATTTGCAATTGCTGCGGTTGTTGCTGCGGTGTTTTAAGGGGGGTTAAAAAATATGGTGGCGCTCAGAGCGTTAACTCAAATTATTACGCAACGATAGATCCGGAAGAATGCGTCAGTTGCGGGGTTTGTGCGGATGAACGGTGCCAGGTCGAAGCTATTGAAGAAAAAGACGGGGCATATGCTGTAATAAAAGATCAATGTATTGGCTGTGGGCTTTGTGTTTCCACCTGTCCGTCGGATGCCATCTCTTTGATCCGGAAAAATGCAGAAGATATCGTTTTGCCACCGGTGGATGAAAACGACTGGTTCAAACGAAGAGGTCAAATGCGCGGAATTGATTACAGTAAGTATGCGTAAAAACAAAAAAGGGAAAAGGTGTAAGATGTAAGACTTATTCTTTTATCGGTCAGAACCTTCAGCCTTACACCTTCTACCTAATAACCTGCAAAAGGATTTTGCCATGCATGAATTACCGGTCATAAACAGCATTCTTAAAGTTGTTTTAAAGCATGCGATTGATAATAAGGTGAAAAAAGTAGTTGCCGTTTACCTTCAGGTCGGGGAGTTGAGTGACCTGGAGGACAAATGGATGCAGCAGTATTTTGATTATCTGGCCAAAGGCGGCGTTGCCGAGGGCGCCCTCTTGAAGATCGAAAGAACCCCGGTGGTGATGAAATGCACGGATTGTGGATTGTCGTATGTGGTGGACATTAAACAGGATAAGGTGATGGTTTGCCCGGAATGCGGAAGTAAAAAGAACACCCTGATTTCCGGGCGGGGATATTTTGTTAAAAATCTGGAGGCAATATGAGTGATGAAATAAGACTGATTGAGGTCAAGGAAGATATTATAGCTGATAACGATGCACTGGCAAAAAAGATCAGGGAGGATCTTCGAAAAGAAAAAACATTTTTGATGAACCTGATGGCATCGCCGGGTGCCGGAAAAACCAGCCTGGTGATTCAGACCATCCGAAACCTGAAAGAAAAATTGCGCATCGGCGTCATGGAAGCAGATATTGATTCCATGGTGGATGCGGAAAAAGTGGCAAAAGAAGGGGTTGCTGCCATTCAGATCCGCACCGGTGGTTTTTGCCACATGGATGCCACCATGGTGAAATCCGGGCTGGATGCTATGGATACGGAGAACCTTGATCTTGTGATCTTAGAGAATGTGGGAAACCTGGTATGTCCGGCGGAGTTTGAAACCGGCGCCATCAAAAATGTCATGATTTTGAGCGTTCCGGAAGGAGACGATAAACCGTTAAAATATCCCCTGATGTTTTCCGTGTGTCATGCCCTGGTCATCAACAAGACGGATTTTCTGGCGTTATCAGACTTTGACGTGGAAAAATGCCGGGAGCGGGTGCTCAAGCTTAATCCGGATATTCAGATTTTCGAAGTTTCCTGTAAGACCGGCGAGGGGGTTGAACAGTGGGTTCAGTGGCTGTATGATGAAGTGAAGGCGCTTTAAAAGGCTTTGAAAGCGGTTTAACCGTTCCCCTGATTAAACAGGAGAGCGGATAAACCGTTTTTACTTCAAAGTTTTTGGTTTTTAATTAGTCACTGAACGAAAAGTCTCGCAACTATAAATTGTCTGTCATTGCGCGGGAGGCACGACCAAAGCAATCTCCTTATCGACAGGGGATTACTTTGTCGTTCGTTCCTCACTCTGCGTAATGACAAACAGAATTTAAAGGTTTCCGTTCAACCACTAATTAAGCAAAAATTACCAGTTTTTACACGACAGCTCAAAAAATTCCCGGGGATGAACACAAGCCGGGCACTTGTCCGGGGCCTCTTCGCCCACATGAATGTACCCGCAGTTCAGGCATCGCCAGGATTTTTCCTCCTCCCGTTTGAAAACCCGGTCAGCAGCCAGGTTGCCAGAAAGTTCCCTGTACCGTTTTTCATGCTGTTTTTCCGAAATCGAGATTGCATCCCATGTTTCAGCAGCGCGTTCAAAGCCCTCCTCTCTGGCAACTTTTGCAAAAGACGGGTATAACACCGAATGTTCGAATTTTTCTCCGTCAGCGGAGGCAATCAGGTTGTCATAGGTGGTTTTGATGACACCGGAGGGAAAGCTTCCGGTAATTTCAAGCTCACCCCCGTTGAAAAATTTGAAGAACCGCAGGGCATGCTCACATTCCTGATTGGCCGTTTCTTCAAAAATATCGGAAATCTGGACATACCCTTCTTCTATTGCCTGCCGGGCAAAATACGTATACCGGTTTCTTGCCTGGGATTCACCGGCAAAAGAAAGAAGCAAATTCTTTGCTGTCTGGCTTTCTCTGAATTTTCCCATAATATTAATTCCTTGATTATTCTTCTAATTCTATTGCATCCGCCCCGCACTCTGCCGCGGCCTGCCGGACAAGATCCTTATATTCATTGGGAATTTCATCAAACTTGACAATGGACTTAAGTTGATCTTCATCATATTCAAAAACTTCGGGACAAAGGTTGTTACAGTTTCGGTCTCCCATGCATTGTTTGGTAATGATAACTTTCATTCTTCCCTCCTTTTAAAAGTTTTGTGGCTGGGTGAAAAGGATCAGTTTAAAATGAGATATTTAGTAAAAAACTAACCGAAAGCAGTTTAAAATACAAGGATTAAAACAGATTCAGATAGACTTCAATTTTTCGGTAATTAATTATATTTCGATAAATTTTTGACATTAAAAACAAGTTTGATAAAAGACAGGGTAGATTCGCATAATCCTCTTTTGATATAATAATTAGTGGTTGAACGGAAACCCGCCTGAAGGAATATGTTGGGTTTCGCCCTTTGGAATTTTGTTTAGCTAAACACATGTTTTTCGTAGGTTGGGTAGAGCGCAGCGAAACCCAACATGTCAGTGCGGGCTCTACCCAACCTACATGAAGTCGGACTTTTCGTTCAGTGGCTAATTACAAGAAATAATGAAATATTATGGATAAAATACAGAATAAAAACATGTACCGGTATTTAATGGTATTAACCATTTGCGCGACTGCCGGACTGCATGTCTGGCGAACCCTGTTTGATAATTTTGCCGTTCATGTCATTGATTTAAACGGAAGCCATATCGGGATACTCCAATCGGTTCGTGAAATACCCGGATTTTTGGCGCTGCTGGTGGTTTATGTGTTGTTTATCATTAAAGAGCACCGGCTTTCCGCCTTGTCTGTTTTGATTCTGGGGATCGGTGTGGCAGGCACCGGCTTTTTTCCGTCATTTTATGGATTGTTGTTCACCACCCTGATTATGAGTTTTGGGTTTCATTATTTTGAGACCACCAACCAGTCACTGACGTTGCAGTATTTTGATGAAAAAACATCTCCGGTGGTTTTCGGCAAACTCAGGAGCCTTGCGTCTGCCAGTAATGTCTGTTCCGGGGCCATGATTTTTATACTGGCGTCTGTCATGAATTACACCCAGCTATATCTCATGTTCGGGATTTTGATTGTCGGGGCTGCTGCATGGGCCCTGACACGGAATCCAACGGATAAAAATATTATTCCCCAGCGCAAGAAGATGATATTAAGGAAAAAATACTGGCTGTTTTATTTTCTAACATTTATGGCCGGTGCCCGCCGCCAGATTTTTGTCGCATTTGCCGTGTTTCTGCTGGTGAAGAAATTTGGGTTTTCCGTTCAGGACATCGCTGTTCTTTTTCTGGTAAACAATATTATTAATTATTTTTTAAGCCCGTTTATCGGAAGGTGCATTGTCCGGTTTGGCGAACGAAACGTGCTGTCGCTGGAGTATTTTTCCTTAATTATCATTTTTATTTCCTATGCCATGGTGGAATCAAAAACAGTGGTGGCATGCCTGTATGTGGCGGATCATATCTTTTTTAATTTTGCCATTGCCATCCGGACATTTTTCCAGAAAATTGCCGATCCCAGGGACATTGCCCCCAGCATGGCTGTCGGGTTTACGATCAACCATATTGCCGCAGTTTTTCTGCCTGCCGTGGGCGGTCTGTTGTGGCTGGTGGATTACCGGATTCCGTTTGTGGGCGGTGCCATCTTCAGTTTTTTTTCTTTACTGCTGGTTCAGCAAATCCCCGGGCAGCTTAAAAAACCCAGAGAAACCATTTAATGTTGGTTTCTAAATAAAGTCAAAAAGCAAGACCTTGTATTGTTATTTCACCAAATGAGATGTCTTCACTGAAAACAACAATTTTAATGAGGGTAATTTTTTATCGACCGGTCTGGAAATACTTTATAACGCCCCCGCCAAGCACGATTAGACCGATAACGCCCATCATAATTGCCGGCACCAGGTTATGGAGCCCCTCAAGTTCTTTGCTGATATAAAGGGTGTGGGTCTGCATATAATAAATCCAGCCAATGCCGCCCATGAAAAATATCAGGCCAAGGGATATTTTGGTCATCATGCTCAGCCGATCCAGTTTAAGATTCTTTTCATTTTCTTCAAGTCTTTCATATTTGAGCGTCAGGCGGTCATGGATAATATAAGCGGCAACCAGAACGATTATTGTGACGCTGGTCACAAATTCCCAAACATAGTAATAGAGTTCTCCCATTTAAAAATTCCCTTTACAATTTGTTGAAATTTTTTAATCTGTATCATTGCCTTAAAAAAGTGTAAAGCAGTCTAATGTTTTTGACGGGGGAAAGCAACAGCGCATTGAGTCAATCCGATGTTTTTGTTGCCGTTTTTCGAATACCCGGCCAGCTAAACCAGACAATTAAAGACGAATACACGGTGAAAGTAAAAACAATGTTTCTTCCGACAACAAAAAAAGAAATTAAACTTCTGGGCTGGGAAGCGCTGGATGTGATCCTGGTCACCGGCGACAGCTATATCGACTCCCCGTTTATCGGGGTGGCGGTTATCGGCAAGGTGCTTCTGAATGCGGGGTACCGTGTGGGCATCATTGCCCAGCCGGACACGGAATCAGATCAGGATATCCGGCGGCTGGGCGAACCGGAATTGTTCTGGGGGGTGACCGGCGGATGCGTGGATTCCATGGTAGCCAATCTCACCGCCACCGGTAAAAAACGGCAAAAGGATGATTATACGCCGGGCGGGATCAACAACCAGCGGCCGGACCGGGCAACCATTGTGTATGCCAACCTGATCCGGAAATATTTTAAGGACTCCGTTCCGATTGTGCTGGGGGGGATTGAAGCCAGTTTGCGGCGGGTGGCCCATTATGATTTCTGGTCAAACAAAATCAGGCGGTCGGTTTTATTTGACGCCAAGGCCGACTATCTTGCCTATGGCATGGCGGAGTATTCGGTTGTTGAGCTGGCCCGCTGTCTTAAACAGGGGGGCGATTCTCACGCGATCCGCGGGTTGTGTTATATCTCCGGAAACATTCCTGACGGGTGCCTGGAGCTGCCGACATATGAAGACTGCGCAAAAGACAAAGACACGTTTACCAAAATGTTTCACGACTTTTATCACAACAATGATCCCATAACCGCCTCTCCTCTTGCCCAGAAACAGGATACACGCTATCTAATCCAGAATCCGCCGGCTTATTGTTTGTCGGAAAAAGAACTCGATGCCGTGCATAACCTGGAGTATGAGCGGGAACTTCATCCGTTTTATCAAAAACACGGATCTGTAAGGGCACTGGAAACCATCCGATTTTCCATCACAACTCACCGGGGGTGTTATGGGGAATGTAATTACTGTGCCATTGCCGTGCACCAGGGACGCCAGGTGACATGGCGAAGCAAACCGTCGATTTTAGCAGAGGCCCGGCAGATGAGTTCCCATCCGGCGTTTAAGGGAATCCTTGCCGATGTGGGCGGGCCCACTGCCAATATGTACGGCATTGAGTGTACCCGGAAAAACACCAAAGGAGGCTGTCCGGAAAAAAGGTGCCTTTATCCGGAACCCTGCTCAAAGCTGAACATCAATCACGCCCGGCAGATTTCTCTTTTAAAAGATCTCAGACGAATCAACGGTATTCGTAAGGTCGTGATTGCCTCGGGAATAAGGCATGATATGGTTCTGGCAGACAAGGAAAACGGGATTCGGTATCTGAAACAGGTCATCCGGCATCATGTGTCCGGCCAGATGAAAATAGCACCGGAACATTGTCAACCGCACGTGTTGCAAAAAATGGGAAAGCCGGGTTCGGAAACGGTTTTAAAGTTTAAGGAAACGTTTGATCAACTGACGAAAAAAGAAGGTTTAAACCAGTTTTTGACCTATTATTTAATCGCTGCGCACCCCGGCTGTACAGAAAAAGATATGGCAGCGCTCAAATCGTTTGCTTCCAAAAAACTCGGACTTTTACCGGAACAGGTGCAGGTGTTTACCCCAACCCCCTCCACCTATTCAACGCTCATGTACTGGACCGGAAAAGACCCGTTTACCGGTGAGCCCTGTTTTGTGGAGAAAACCATTCACGGAAAGGAGCGGCAGAAAAATATCATCAGTCGTCGGGGGATTAAAAAAAAGAACCCCGCAAGCTTTCGAATTCAAAACAAAAAAAACAAATAAAGTTGGATTTCGATGGCAAAGTATAAAAGTTCACCAATATATACAATTGGCAAGGCGCGCAAATCCTGAGTAATGATTCGTACTTATTGTACTATGAAGAAGCGAAGGATGCAGTGCAACACAGAATTTGGACTTTTTACGAAGCCATCAAGATTGGCCTTGATAAAAGGAAAGAGTAGTTCTAATCATGAATTTGAAAATAATTTTTCAAAACGGGTTCTTTAAAAACGGTCCGCCTGTTTTTTATGGACAAAAATTTGTAAGAGGATTTTGCAATGACTAAAGCTGATGCGTGGTATGAGTATCCTTCCAATTTGGTAGATATGTTTGAAGACAGTGTGAAAAAATTTTCTGATAGGCCTCTGGTGGGCATGAAAAATGCCGCCGGCGAATATGATTACAAAACATACGGACATATTGCCCAACGGGTGGATAACCTCCGGGGCGGTCTTGCACAACTGGGTATTGAGAAAGGAGACGGGGTTGGGCTCATTATCAACAATTCCGAAGAATGGGGGGTGATTGCTTTTGCCGCCTACGGAAGAGGTGCGCGCCTTGTTCCCATGTATGAAAAGGAACTGGAACACATCTGGCGGTATATTATTGAAGACAGTGAACTCAAGGTCCTGTTTGTCGTCAATGAAGACGTCTATGAACAGATCAAAGGCTGGATGGATGAAATAGAGACTCTCGAAAAAGTCTTTATTATCCATGGTTCCGGTGAAAACAGTATGGCTGCGATTGAAGAAATGGGACAAAAAAATCCTGTGGCATCCATAAAACCCCATTATAGTGATATTGCATCCTTGATTTATACGTCCGGTACTACCGGGGAGCCCAAAGGTGTTCTTCTCAGCCATGGTAATTTTACCACCAATGTCCAGGCGGCTGCCAGTGCATTTCCCCATATTGATGAGAACGTGGTCACCCTGTCAATTCTGCCGTGGGCTCATAGTTTCGGCCAGGCCGGGGAGCTGTTTCTGGGGATTTATGTAGGCGGCGCCACCGGTATTCTGGGATCGGTGGAAACGGTCGTGGATGATATGGGCAAGGTCCGGCCTACAATTTTGATTGCTGTTCCCCGGATATTTAACAAAGTTTACAGCGGTATTCATAATACGATGATTGAAAAGGGCGGGCTGGTGCAATTTTTATTTAATACGGCTAAAAAAGAGGCGGAAAAAAAGAGAACAACCGGAAAAGCGTCACTAAAATTAAAAATTTTGGACAAACTGGTGTTCGGCAAAATCCGGGACCGGTTCGGGGGCCGTTTAAAGGAAGCAATTACAGGCAGTGCGGCAATGAACCCGGAAATTGCGCAGTTTTTTATTGATATTGGTATTCCCACCTACGACTGTTATGGGCTTACCGAAACCACACCGGCCATGACTATTAACTGTCCGGCCGGGCACCGGCTTGGCACTGTGGGGCGGGCCATTGATAAAGTTACCGTGGTAATAGACAAATCAATGGTCGGCGAAGACAGTGAAGATGGTGAAATTATTTGTTTTGGGCCCAATGTTATGCAGGGATATCACAATAAGCCGGAAAAGACCGCCGAAGTCATGGTGTCTGATCCCAAATTAGGCGTCGGGTTCCGCACCGGAGATCGCGGGCGGCTGGATGAAGGCGGTTATCTTATCATTACCGGCCGGTTCAAGGAGGAATATAAGCTGGAAAACGGTAAATATGTCCACCCCGCATCTTTGGAAGAAGACATCAAGTTAAATGTCTATGTGATCAATGCCATGCTTTATGGGGATGGAAAACCTTATAATGTAGCCATGTTGGTGCCTGATTTTGAGGCATTAAAACCGATTTGTGATGAAATGGGCCTGGGCGACAAAACCCCTCAAGACCTGATCAAAGAAGAAAAGGTACAGGCTTTTATTAAGACAGAGGTCACTAATCACCTGAAAAAATCATACGGCGGATATGAGATCCCCAAAAAGTTCATATTTTTGCCGGAAGATTTTTCACTTGAAAACGGTATGTTGACCCAGACAATGAAATTAAAACGCCGCAATGTGTATGAAAAATATCTGGACCAACTAGAGGCACTCTATGATTAGAATCTGATTATAATATTTCTGATTTTGTATTTGGGATACTGTAGCGGATGTCTTTAGGCCTCCCTTTTTGGATCAAAATTACCTGGCAAAACAATCCCTTGACAACTTGATCTGGTCTGGTCAGGCTATATATAAAGGAGGGCGTTATGCATATCACAAATATATCAGAAGCCAAGGCCACGTTATCAGCATTGATTAAAAAAGTTATGGACGGCAAGGAAATTATCATCGGCAAAGCCGGGCAGCCGGTTGCCAAATTAGTGAGGTATGAACGCAGCGATGAAGATCGTCGCCCCGGCGCGCTACATGGAAAAATTATAATCGCAGATGACTTTGACGAACTGCCCGAAGATATTGCCAATGCATTCGGAATGGTGGATGAATGAATCTTTTACTGGATACTCATGTCCTGTTATGGTGGCTGGGTGATCATTCCGGCCTTTCGGGAAAAGCAAGAAGTGTCATTGCCGATGGTTCCAATATCGTGTTTATCAGTACAGTGGTGATATGGGAAATCAACATTAAATTATCATTGGGAAAATTGGCCATCCAGGATGACTTCTGGGAAATACTGGATCGGCAGAATTTCGAACATCTTGATATAACGTCGGCCCATGCCCGTGAAACCAACCATCTGGAAGCGTGGCACAGGGATCCTTTTGACAGGATGCTGGTGGCCCAGGCAAAAGTGGAATCTCTGACGCTGGTCACCCGGGATGTGATATTGAAAAAATATCACATCCCATTGGTCATGGCATAACGGAAAGAGATTTTGGCAATGGGGCAATTATGTTGCCGGTTTTATTATGTTTCGAGTTTAGAGACATCCCCGCGACCCCGCCGGAATACCCCGCCCAACAAATAGTTCCCTTATCCCGCATATCCTGCCCCGCATATTATCCCGTTCAGAATAGACCCCGCATGGACATTTAAAAATGTGCTGATTTTTGATATTATACCGTAACCCATCTTTTTGAGTAAAAAAAATAAACGTTATAATTACAGATTGTTAATTTTTCAAAATCTTCGTTATGGCACTACTTTTGTTTGTTTTCTGGATAGTCGTTTTGATCGTTCTGCCAGGCAGCGAGTATAACCCCAAAGCAGAATATATTTTCTGTTGTCGGGATTCAGGCCGTGTACTTTTTCTTATATGCACAACATTATCATTTCGGCACTGCATGGAAATTGTTACTCGATTTTGACCGGTGAGTTGTTTTTTCAAGTCAGACCAGTTGCTGTTTATCTCTGCCTTTTTCAATCGGTAACGGATACTGTGAACTAAATGGTAAGCCAAAACACTGATAAAAAGATGACCGGTTACCCGTTTTGTGATTTGATGAAAAACCGGGCGCATCCCAAGCTCAGATTTCAATGAACGAAAGACAGCCTCCAAATCCGTCAGCATTGTATATGTATGCCATAGGGCAGCTTCATCAAGTTCCGTATGGGTTGTTCTGAGACAATATACTCCGGGCAGACTATCTTTTGTATTCGCAGGAGTTTGGCGTGTCCAAAGGATCTTAACCGCATTGCCACTTTGTTCATTTTTAGATACTTCTATTTTATAATGCTTGGCAGCCTTTGAATATCGCTGTTTCAGACGGCCTATTTTTTCCAGAACTTTATCATATTTTTTCAAACATCCTTTTTTGTGCAGACCGGCTTCCAGCTGGCTGATAGCCTCTTCAAAGCGCATGGTAAAACCATCATTAATGGCCTGTTCTTTTTTTTCCCGCTTTGTAGAGTGACAATACAACAAAACCTCATCATTTTCTGAATCAATCACTTTTTGAACTTTTACCGTGCAGTCATTATCTTGTTTTACCACCACTGCGTCATCTTCATTAAATTCACGGTGATGCTTTCGGCTAACGACAATATATGGATACCTGTTTTTCCTGAGCCATTTAATATTATCTTCTGTGGCAATCCCGGCATCCATGACGATAGTCGCTTTTGAAGGTTCAAACAGTTCCGGAGATAAATTCTTTCTTTCCAACCCCTTAATCATTTTTTCCATTATATAATCCAACGGGCAATTTCATGGGATGCTGTTTTTACGTTTGAGGCCTTAAAAGCCTTTCAAAAAGAATCCGGGCTTGTCCTTGCTTCTCATGTGGTCAGAGGACTTTCCCGGTATCTGTTTGAGCAAAATAAAATCAAGCGCCCAATCGAAAAACCGGACCGGATATTACCGAAAATTTTTGAAGAATACCTTGATAGTATAGGAATTTCCATATTTAAACCACACTCCCGGATAGTTATTGAACTTATGGTATTGAATGTGTCAAAGAAAACGATATGAAGAAACCATTGCACCAAAAAATTGATAAAGAAATTTTCCGGAATATTTTTATCAATCATTGGGATTCATTTAAGGAACGTCATCCCGGATTTGATACCTTGCAATATGATGAACCGGTTCAGAAAATGCTTGGGTGTGGCAAGGAAAGCAATGGATATAGTGAATACCGATGTGTTCATTGCGGTCGTGACGTACGCCGCATAGGGTTTAGCTGTAAAAGTTGTTTTTGCTTATCCTGCTCCAAGAAGTAAGTCGATGATTTTGTTAGCCAGGTAAGCCAAGTGCTTCATCCAGGCCTGATGTATCGCCACATCGTATTGACGATGCCTGAACAATTGAGGCCGGTTTTTTTTAAGGCACGACATGATGGGAATCTGTTATCGGCCTTTATCGGGATTACATCAGGATTTAAATACTATCATTATTAATCGTGACCCTGGGCATGGTTCTAAAGAATTAGAAAGTTTTCCCTCAGGTCATGTCTTATGGACAACGCTTTGTGCTAGTCTGATTTGTTTTCAATATGGATTAATAACTAAAAAAGCGGAGCTTTTTTAACAGGTTGTTTCAACCGTTCTGCGTGAGCTATCGTGATAAAGCACATAAAATTATCTTGACTTTTATCATTATATAATGCATATTAAAAGCATCATATAAAATGCTTTTAATATATTCATGAGGTGATAAAATGACAATAAGCATAACTGAGGATATACGTTCAATTACAGATTTAAAAAGAAATACCAACTCAGTCCTTGAACAAATTCATAAAACCAAACGCCCAGTCGTTCTCACAGTGAATGGCAAAGCTGAAGCTGTGCTTCTAGCAGCAAAGGAATATGAAAAGATTGCAAATGCCTTTAATTTGCTTAAACTTCTTATCCCAGCTGAGGAAGACATAAGCAATAACCGCTATAAAGAAGTGAGAGCTTTCTTCAAGGAATTTAAACGTGGCAAAAAAATATCAGATTAATTTAACTCAGCAAGCACAAAATGATTTAGAACAAATTTTTTATTATATCGCGGATGACAGTATAAACAACGCTACAAATTTTGTTCTTCAACTGGAGAAAAAAGTTTATTCACTTGAAGATTTTCCCGATCGTAATCCATTTATACCTGAGAATGAATTCTTTGGTACTGATTACCGGCATCTAATATATAAAAGATATCGGATAGTTTACCGAATTGTCGAAAAAACAGTTTTTATTTTAAGAATATTCCATGGTGCAAAGCTTCTAAATCTATAAAGCTCTTCGAGCCAGCATTTTATTCTGTAAAGGACACCGCATTCATATTTGTTTATGACACCGATTCTCTGATCCGCTTCATCGCCTTTTCCACATTTTTATAACTGTTAAACGCGGAAAGACGAATATATTGGTCGCCACAGGTGCCGAAACCGGCCCCCGGCGTGCAAACGACCCCGGCATTATTTAACAGATTGTCAAAGAAATCCCATGAATTGCCTTTGGCGTCTATCCATATATAAGGAGAGTTCTCGCCGCCCACATAGGAGAGCCCCAGTGCGTCCATCTCCCGTCGGATCAGGTCGGCGTTTTTCATGTATTCCGCAATAATTTTTTTGATCTGCTGTTTACCGGCATCACTGTAAACCGCTTCGGCCGCCCGCTGGACCGGATAGGACACCCCGTTGAATTTGGTTGAATGCCGTCTGTTCCAGAGTGCATGAAGGCTTTGCCGACTGCCCTGGCTGTCATATGCCATGCATTCTTTGGGCACCACAGTAAACGCACATCGGGTACCGGTAAATCCGGCAGTTTTGGAAAAGCTTCGAAATTCTATGGCCACCTCTTTTGCACCATCTATTTCATAAATAGAATGTGGAATATCTTCATCCCGGATAAACGCTTCGTAGGCCGCATCAAATAAAATCAGAGAGTTGTTTTCGCGGGCGTAGGTAACCCATTTTGCCAGTCCGTTTTTTGAAATGGTGGCACCGGTGGGATTATTGGGAAAACACAGGTAAATCAGGTCCACGGATTTTGTCGGAAGATCCGGAATAAAATTATTTGCATGAGTGCATTCAAGGTATACGATATTCTGAAAACGTCCGTTTTCAAAATTACCGGTCCGGCCGGCCATGACATTGGTATCCACATACACCGGATACACCGGATCCGGAACGGCCAAAGAGATGTCGGTGGAGAGAATTTCCTGAAAATTACCGGTATCGCATTTGGCGCCATCGCTGATAAAAATTTCATCAGCAGAAATGTCCACGCCTCTGGCCTGAAAGTCATTTTTTGCGATTTTATCTCTTAAAAACAGGTACCCCTGTTCCGGTCCATATCCCCGAAAACTGGCGTCAACCGCCATTTCATCCACGGATGAATGAAACGCCTCAACGCAAGCGGCAGGCAGCGCCTGGGTGGCGTCGCCAATGCCGAGTTTGATGATTTCAGTATTCGGATGTTGCTTCTGATATTCATTGACGCGTTTTGCAATGGTGGAAAAAAGATACGAAGCCTGAAGTTTTAGATAGTTTTCATTGATTCTGATCATAACCCGCCTTATTTATTATATAAGTAATTTATAAAAAGTGGCAATGCCGGAGGCCTTAGCCATAACTTGAGATCTCTTTAAATTTTAGATCACCTTTAATTTTTCCGGATATTTAATCCAATATAATAAAAGGATCAGCATGTGTCAATCCATGGGGATATCTATGGGCTGGAAAATTAAAACAATTCATCGTTTTAAAACAGTCGTAACAGTCTTTTTTTATTACCGCCATTCATCACTTGACACATTACTTAAATATTACATAAACTGATGAAATTCTATAAAAATTAATTAATTTTTGAATTATTTAAATAGTGAGGAGAAACAAATGTTTGAGGAAACCATCCAGGACGACATTAAAATCGTGACGTTTAAA
>JAGGYV010000035.1 GCA_021162325.1 Desulfobacteraceae bacterium
ATGCGCTGATCCGGTCAATAAACAAGACGCCCTTTAAATGATCAATTTCATGCTGCATAATCACGGATAAAAGGCCCTCAGCTTCAATTTTTAAGGGCTTGCCGTTTCTGTCAAGTGCTTCAACAATAACCTGTTCAGAACGTTTGACATCCGCCCGGAAATCCGGAACGCTCAGGCATCCTTCATTTTCAGAAACCATTGCCCCGTCGGAAAATACGATTTCCGGGTTAATCAACACCTGAAAATCTCTTTTTCGATCATCCGCCTCCGGGTCATATACAATGATGCTTTTATCAATACCTGCCTGGATGGCGGCAAGACCGACACCCGGGGCATCATACATGGTTTCTGCCATGTTTTCTATGATCGCTTGAATTTGATCATCGATGTCGGTAACCGGCTTGGTCGGCTGCCTTAAAAAAGGGTCCGGATATGTTAAAATGTTCAGTAAAGTCATTTCATTAACGTAAAAATTAAAGGTTAATAATGAGAAAGGATGTCGCGTCCTGCAAGGATGTCCTTTTGAATCTGTTGTGAGAGCTCATCAATATCTGAAAATTTTTTTTCATCACGTATTCGTTGAATAAAATTCACTCGAATATCCTGACCATACAAGTCATTGTTAAAGTCGAGCAAATGAACTTCGATGGTAAAAATGTGATCGTCAAATGTCGGGCTGTATCCGATATTGGCGACGCCTTTATAATGCCCGTCACGGCATTCAACGGTAACCGCATACACGCCGGTTTTTGGACAGAGTTCATCGACAATATTAATATTGGCAGTGGGAAATCCCAGCAGGCGCCCCCCGCGATTTCGTCCGGACCGCACTTTACCCCGTATCTGGTAGTGACGCCCCAGCAGGGCGACCGCGCCTTCAACATTGCCGGCCATGACAATTTCACGGACCCGTGTACTGCTGATCCGGCCGTCTATATTGTGCGCTACCGGAATCCAGTCTGTGACAATGACCTCATATCCGAGCCTATCGGAATGGTGTATTAAATAGGTTATATTACCTTCCCTGTTTTTTCCGAACGCATAATCTTTTCCAATAACAATTGCCTTGGTACCGATTTTGTCGATCAGTATTCCCTCAAGAAACTGATCAGCGGATATTGTGGCAAACTCCTTATTAAAAGGGATGCATATAATCACATCCAGGCCGGTTTTGGCTATCAGTTCCACTTTTTGTTCGTACAGGGTAATCAGCGGCGGGGGATCATTTTTTTTTAAGACTTTGACTGGGTGCGGTTCAAAAGTGATTGCCACGGATGTCCCGTTGATGGCTTCTGCTTTTTTAATGACCTGGTGAAAAATCGCCTGGTGGCCTTTATGTACACCATCAAAATTCCCAATAGTTACCACTGAATTTATAAATGGTTGTTTTATTTTATTTAAATTAGTAATTACATGCATTCTATAAAATACCACACTTTAATATATTGATCTTGACAGAATTTTGATTAGCATATATATAAAAATTTCTTTTTAATCAATGCTTCTTTTGAAGTTGTGCCGAAGTGGCGGAATTGGTAGACGCGCTAGGTTCAGGGTCTAGTGGATGTACGTCCGTGGGAGTTCGAGTCTCCCCTTCGGCACCACCTTTATATTAAGCCGTAATCCGGATGGATTACGGCTTTTTTTATTTTCTCAATTCACAAATTTATTTTAATTGAGTTCGTTGTTTACAAGAGTAAATGAATCTGCTTGAAAATCAGTCCAACGTCTGATAGTCCAAATCAAATAATATAAAATAAATTGTAAACATAAAACAGGTGCTGAATAATGCGATGAAAATTTCATTATTCAGACATAAGCGTATCAAAATAAAACAGGCCACAATAATGATCAGAGTCGGAGTTGTCGGAGCAACGGGGTATGCAGGCGCGGAACTCGTCCGTATCCTTGCCGGCCATCCGGATGTAAGTCTTACAGTATTAACTTCGCGTCAGTATGCCGGTGAACCCTTTGAAAAAATTTATCCGGCAATGAAAGGCCGGATTGATCTGAACTGTGAATTATATGATACAGATCGTATCTGCCGTATGACAGATGTCATTTTTATGGCACTGCCGCATAAACTGCCCATGGCGTTTGTTCCGGACCTGATTAAAAATGGCAAAAAGGTGATTGATCTTTCCGCGGACTTCCGGTTTTCAGATCCGGCAAAGTATGAAGCCGTGTACCAACCCCATACATCCAAAGAACTTTTGTCACAATCGGTTTATGGCCTTTCAGAAGTGTTTACGGATCAGATCAAAGATGCCGACCTGGTCGGCAATCCGGGATGTTATCCCACCAGTGTGATTCTGCCGCTGTATCCGCTTTTACAAGCTGACTTAATCGATGTCAAAACCATTATTGCGGATTCAAAATCCGGTGCCAGCGGGGCAGGGCGCTCACTTTCTTTGGCTACCCATATTTGTGAAATCACTGAATCATTTAAAGCCTATAAAATAACGGGCCACCGGCACAAGCCGGAAATGGATGAAATTTTGACAGGGGCTGCCGGACAACCGGTGGATATGACTTTTATCCCGCACCTGCTACCCATGTC
>JAGGYV010000294.1 GCA_021162325.1 Desulfobacteraceae bacterium
AATTACAGCAACAAAGAACCCGGGTACTGACCCCATTAATCAATATGGGCAATGGATTATCCGGTGCTGAAAAAGCATTGATCCCAATGGCAATGGAAATGGGGATTGGGCGTCAAAAAGCGGAAACAGCATTTAATAAGGCATTAACAGTCCAGCTTGAATGCAATAATCAAATGAAATTTTATGGGGAACGGGTTTTACAGGATCTGGCATCTGATCCGGAAAAAATTGCGATTGTTATTTTCGGCAGGCCCTATAATGCGATGGTCGAAGAAGCACACATGGGGATTCCCCATAAATTTTCATCCAGAGGCGTACAAATAATCCCGTTTGATTTTCTGCCGTTTGAAAATGAAAAATCAAAACGGCATATGTATTGGGGGATGGGGCAGATGATCCTCAAGGCCGCGCGGTTTGTTGAAAAACATCCTCAATTATTCGCCACGTACATTACCAATTTTTCATGCGGCCCGGACTCTTTTTTAATTACCTATTTTCGATCCATCATGGGCCGCAAGCCATCGCTGACGCTTGAGCTTGACAGCCATACGGCAGATGCCGGACTTGAAACCCGGATAGACGCTTTTTTAGATATTATTAAGGAATACCGCCAAATTCATGTCCTCAAAAAAGCCGCAAAAATATCTGAAAAATTTACACCGGCCCGGGCCTTGATGAATAACGGGTTTCCGTCTATTAAAACAGCCGGCGGGAAAATACTGTCCATGTCTGATCCAAACGTCACATTATTAATTCCTTCCATGGGTCAAATTTCAACCCGGGCCATCTCGACGGTATTTTCTGCAGCTGGTTATCATGTGGCCCCGATCGTTGCTGCGGATGAATCCACCTTAAAGCTCGGACGGGCCAACACATCCTGCAAAGAGTGCCTGCCCTTGATTCTGACCACCGGCACGTTATTGGATTATGTGTATAATAAAAAACAACCGGATGAAATCCTGGTTTACTTTATGCCTTCCGCTTCCGGCCCCTGCCGTTTCGGTCAGTATGCGGTTTTCATGGAAGACCTGATCAAACGGCTGAAACTGCCGGATGTGGCTGTTTTTTCATTAACATCAGACAGTACCTATGCCACAATGGGGAAGGGCTTTAGCAATCAAAAAGCATGGTGCTCAATTGTTATTGCCGACATTATGGAAGATCTTTATTCTATGCTGCTTACCAATGCCGAAGATACAGAGGCTGCCAGATCTTTATTCAATAAAGTATTTGAATCGATTTTAGATGTGCTGGTCAAAGGCAATTTTAAGGATTTGGCTACGGAGCTATCGCATCAGTTGAAGAAGCTTTCAGCGATACCGGTTAAAATGCCCTATGATCAAGTCCCGAAGATTTTATTGACCGGAGAAATCTTTGTTCGCAGAGATGCTTTTTCACGTCAAAAGCTGACTGAACAACTGGCGGATATCGGGTTTGCCGTGGTCTGTTCACCGGTTTCGGAATGGTTTCGATATTCGGATTATCTGATGAGTATTAATGGCAAACAACCGTCAATGCCCATGCGTAAAAAAGTGGCGTTTTTTTTACGGCAAACGTTTATGGATCAATATGAAAAGCGACTGACAGCCATTTTTTCAAATTCCGGAATAATCAATGCAAAGCCTGTGAACCTGAAGAAGATAATGCGGTCTGCCGTACCTTTTATCTCCGAACAACTCATGGGCGAAGCCATTTTAACCATCGGCAGTGCACTTTCCGAAGTGGCCACTGACGTCTGTGGTGTAATCGCCTTGGGACCGTTCGGATGTATGCCGAATCGATTAGCCGAAGCGATCTTAAATGAAACAATGACCCGTGACGTGAAGCTTGGAAATTCTGTTTCCGGAAATAATCTTGAAAAAATTCTGGAGGACATGGATGACTTGCCGTTTCTGGCAATTGAAAGTGACGGGTCTCCGTTTCCTCAACTGATCAATGCAAAGCTTGAGGCTTTCTGCCAGCGTTCCATGCGTCTGCACCAGCGAATGGTACAATTTAAATAATGATGGCTTCGTAAAACAATGCCATTTATGCTATAATAAATTTTTGAGCGGAAATCCTCCTGCAATAATTTGTTGGGTTTCCCCCTTTTGAATCTAAATTTAACAAACTCGTAAAAAGTCGGATTCCGATGGACAGAAAAAAGCTCCACCAAATCTTAAAATTGGCGAGGCGTGCAAATCCTGAGTGATGATTCGTACTTAGCGTACCATGAAGACACGAAGGATGCAGCGCAACAAAGAATTTGGACTTTTTACGAAGCCATCAAATTTGCTAAGCGGTTGATTCTTGTAGGTTGGGTAGAGCGTAGCGAAACCCAACATGTCAGAGCGGGCTCTACCCAACCTACAAAAAACCGAGGTTTTCGTTCAACCACTATTTAATTTTTTCCAATCTATATCCATCAGGCCTCTGGTGTTTTTATGAAAACAGTGAAAATAAAAAAAGGCTGGCAGTTTAAAATAGCCGGTATCCCATCCAAACAGCTGAAAGATTGCCCGGCAGTTTCCATCGTGGCGTTTGTTCCTGACAAACTGCCATTTATCAAGCCTCGACTGCTGGTGCAGAAGGGGGATCATGTTTTAATCGGGTCCGTTCTTTTTGAAGACAAGAAATATCCGGAGTTAAAATTCCTTTCACCAGGGTGCGGCACTATTTCAGACATCACTTATGGGCCGAGACGCGCGCTTCATGAAATCGTTATCACGCTGGACAGCGATGAAATTTTTGAAACGTTTGAAAAACTTACCGAGTCTGGCTTTGATCAAATAAAACGCAGTTCTCTGATTGATCGCCTGATGGCTGGCGGCATGTGGCCGTTTCTCCGCCAACTGCCGTTTCGACAGATTGCAGATCCGGATTCCCTGCCCAATGCCGTATGGGTCACCCTTGGCTCTGCAGACCCGTTTCAGCCAAAAGCGTATGTATATCTTAATGAACAGGCTGACTTTTTTGAATTCGGAATAAAAGTGCTTCGCAGGCTTGTTGATATGGTTAATATCTGCCGGTATGATGAACCGTGCGATAAAAATAATTCTGCCGCAAACCGTGTGACACACCGCATACTCGGTAAATATCCGGCATCAGATCCTGGCGTGGTTCTGTATCATACCAAAAAAACAGCTGCGGAAAATCAGGACTGGTATATAGACGGTCAGGATGTTATTCATCTCGGAAAATTTTTTAAAACCGGTGCCTACCCCATCGACCGGATTGTATCGTTTTCAGACGGATCTTCGAAAAACAGCTGCCATTTTAAAACCCGTACGGGTGTCTGCTTAAAAGATATTGCGTCATCTCCATTAAACGACCAGCACAAAATAAACGACCCGCACAAAAGATGGGTCGTGGGCGGTGTTTTATCCGGTTATACAAGCACCCGGGATGCATTTTTAGATCCGTACCAGACATCGGTAATGGTCATGGAAGAAACGCATGAAAGCGAGCTGTTCGGATTTGTTCGCCCGGGCTTAAAAAAAATTAGCAATTCACGTACCGTTATATCGACATTTTCAGCAGCGCCATTACCCATCAATTCGGATATGCATGGAGAAAATCGACCGTGTGTGAATTGTGGATATTGCGCAAAGATTTGTCCGGTGGATATCATGCCCCAGTTTACCTACAAAAGTATTGATGCGGATGAAATTGAAGAAGCTCTGGCATACGGGCTGCTCGATTGTGTGGAGTGCGGTTTATGCTCGTTTGTTTGTCCGTCAAAAATAGAGTTGTCTGATTTTCTGATCACTGCCAAACACCGTTACCATAAGGAGATAAACCAGGTTGTTTAATCAGTTTGAAAAGAACCTGCGAAGGTTTTTTGAAAAAAGCAGTACTCATTTTTCCAAGGGCGGCAGATTTTATAAATTTCATCCGCTGTTTGAAGCGCTTGAAACGATATTTTTTACGCCGGCAATTCCTGCCCGGTGCCCGCCGTTTGTCAGGGACGGCATTGATTTAAAACGTTTTATGAGTATTGTTTTGCTGGCATTGATACCGCCGCTGTTTTTCGGGATTTACAATACCGGGTACCAATCTCAGCTTTCAGGCGGTAATGATTTAAATTTTTTTAATATTATTATCAGCGGCCTGCTGACGGTGATGCCGATGATCATCGTTTCTTATGCAGCCGGTTTTTTCTGGGAGATCTTATTCTCCGTTATTCGAAAACATCCGATCAGTGAAGGGTTTCTGGTTACCGGGTTATTGTTTCCCATGACATTGCCGCCAACGGTTCCGCTCTGGCAGGTGGCGGTCGGTATTTCCTTTGGGGTTGTCATTGGAAAGGAAGTGTTCGGAGGGACCGGCCGCAATATTTTCAATCCAGCCTTGACGGCCCGCGCATTTTTATTTTTTGCCTATCCCGCCAAAATGTCTGGAGACAGGGTCTGGGTGGCGGTTGTAGATTCTGCGTCAACCATGATCAGCGCAGTATCCGGCGCCACGCCATTGGCTGTTACAGCGCTTTTGCCGTCATTTGAAACGATTGAATCCATGCTGCACCGTGCCGGTTTCACGCTTTCAACACTTTTTTTAGGAAACTATCCGGGAAGTGTTGGTGGAACCTCGGCGTTATGCTGCCTGATTGGCGCGCTGATACTGATTATTACTGGCGTTGCCAGTTATCGAATCATTCTCGGTGGTGTGGCTGGCCTGCTGATTACCAGTTTTTTGCTTGGTATAGTCAGTACAACGCCTTTAAACCCATGGGCTGACATTAATCCGCTATACCATCTTGCTGCCGGTGGTTTTGCTTTTGGAATTGTTTATATGGCCACAGACCCTGTTTCTGCGCCGGGAACCCATACGTCCAAATGGTTTTACGGATTTTTTATCGGCATGCTGACGGTAGTGATCCGGGTGTTTAATCCGGCCTATCCGGAAGGGGTCATGATGGCAATTTTATTTATGAATCTTTTTGCGCCGCTGTTTGATTTTATCGAAATCCGTTTTCGGGTGAGCAAGAGGATTCCCAATGTCTGATCAAATGAAATCGATTGTCTTTGCGTTGCTGCTATGTCTGGGTTGCAGCACATTGCTCACGGCTGCCGCAACGCGACTACAGCCATTACAGGCAGAAAATATTCAAATAGACCGAAAAAAAAATATTTTGATGGCCATTGGATTGCTTGACAGTCGTCAGACATATCCGGCAACTGAAATCAACCGCCTTTATCAGGAAAATATATTTAAATATATTGTGGATCCATCCGGTACAATTATTGATCAACCTACTTCTTCATCTATGGATCAGGATAATTTGATGCCGATTTATCTGGCAATGGATAGCAATGAGAGAATTCGTTCTTATATCATACCCGTTGAAACCAGAGGACTATGGGGAAAGATTTATGGATATCTTGCATTGCAGGGCGATGGCTCCACAATAGAGGGTTTTACGGTTTACAAACATTCTGAAACCCCCGGCCTGGGTGGTGAAATTGAAACCCGGTGGTTTCAAAAAAATTTTGTAGGCAAAAAAATAGTCGATCAAAACAATAATTTTATGTCCGTTTCCATTGCAAAGGGCAGGGCACTGGATCAGGTGCCGGAAGAAAAGCTGCCTAACTATGTTGACGGGATTAGCGGTGCTACATTAACCGGACAATATTTAACCCGGGGACTGCAGGAAATTCTTTCTGAATATGAACCGGTGTCTGTCCGGTTTCGACAGAATCTATTACAGTGCCGGATGCAGACGGATGTGCCATGGTGCGAAAATGAAAATTAAAAATAATGCATTAAAAATATTTTCGCGTCCGATTTGGAGTGAAAACCCCATCAATATCCAGATGCTCGGTATCTGTTCCGCTCTGGCCGTAACGGTTCAGTTGAAAACCGCTCTTGTAATGGCGCTTTCCATGACGTTTGTTGTTTCATGTTCCGGTTTCATAATTTCTTTGCTCCGGAAACAGATTCCGAAAAACATTCGCATTATTGTTGAACTTTCCATCATTTCAACGTTTGTTATTTTAACCGATGAATTTTTAAGAGCCTATTATTACGATATCAGTAAACAATTGTCCGTCTTTGTCGGCTTGATCATCACCAATTGCATTGTCATGGGCCGGGCGGAATCTTTTGCACTCTCCAATCCCCCGCATCTGGCCTTTATCGATGGGTTCGGAAACGGGGTCGGTTATGGGTCTGTTTTATTGACTGTTGCATTCATCAGGGAATTACTGGGCTCCGGTAACTGTTTCGGCATACAGGTGGTCCCGGATTATCTTTATTCTATGGGATATGAAAATGCCGGCTTCATGATGCTGGCACCGGCGGCCTTTATTATTATCGGTCTGCTGGTATGGCTCCAGAAAGTATTAACTAAGATGGCTTCGTAAAAAGTCAAAATTCTGCGTTGTGCTGCATCCTTCGTTTTTCAAAGTACGCTAAGTACTAATCATCACTCTGGATTTGCACGCCTTGAATTTTGAGCTTTTTTCTTTGCCATCGAAATTTGACTTTTTTCGAAACTATTAACTAAGAGAAGTGGAAGTAAATTAATCCAATGACAGAAAATCTGGTCGGTATATTTTTAAATTCCGTTTTTACCGGAAACATCCTTTTGGCATATTTTTTGGGGATGTGTTCTTTTGTTGCGGTGTCTAAAAATATCAATACCGCCATCGGGCTAGGGTTTGCCGTTATTTTTGTATTAAGCGTCACCACACCGGTCAACTGGCTGATATATCATTTTCTGCTGGCGCCCGGTGCCCTGTACTGGATCGGCCTGCCAAATGTCAACCTGAGCTTTTTAAAATTTATCATGTTTATCGCTGTGATTGCCGCCATGGTTCAGGCCATTGAAATAATTATTGACCGGTTTTCAGCCGCTCTATATGCCGGTCTGGGCGTTTTTCTGCCCTTAATTGCCGTAAACTGCGCAATCCTTGGAACATCGCTCTTCATGGTGGAACGCAATCACACCTTTGTCGAATCAGTGGTGTTCGGATTCGGATCGGGTGTGGGCTGGATGCTGGCAATTCTTTCCATGGCAGCCATTCGAATCAAACTCCGGTATGCCAACCCGCCGGATGGAATGGAAGGATATCCCCTGGCAATGATTGTCACCGGACTGATGGCCATGGCATTTATGCTGTTTTCAGGGATTTCGTTTTGACATTCAGGAAACGAAGTTTGCTGAATGTATTATAAAGCAAATACTCACCACAGAGGACACTGAGATCACTGAGAATTTATAAATAATAGTTTCGCTACTTCCTCTGTGCCCTCTGTGTTCTCTGTGGTTAAAAGGGTGTTAATAAAAGTTGGTTTTTCTTGGGCGAAAAATCGACTATTTCATATAATGATTTTTAAAATTAATTTTTTAGTAAGGCCATATAGA
>JAGGYV010000185.1 GCA_021162325.1 Desulfobacteraceae bacterium
TGCATGGTAAAATTTCCCCGTCCCTGGGAAGAAGACCGCAAGGCTGTTGAATAACCGAACATTCTTGACAACGGAACAATGGCGGCAATAATCTGACTGGCGGCTTTTGATGAAATGGATTCAATTTTACCACCCCGGGCATTTAAGTCACCAATCACTTCTCCCATAAAAGATTCCGGTACAAACACCTCCACATCCATGATCGGCTCAAGCAAAAAGGGCGCTCCTTTTTTTAATGCTTCACGACAGGCCATGGATGAACCGACCGTATATGCCAACTCGGTACCCTGGGATTCCTTATAGCTGCCGCCGGTCAGGACCGCTTCGACATCCACCACCGGATATCCCATCAGATCTCCGTACTCCATGGCATCCTTCACCCCTTTTTCAATGGCTGCCATAAACGTTTCCGGAATAATATCCGGGTCAATTTCAGACCGAAAATGACTGCCGCTGCCGCGGTTCAACGGACGGAGCTTTAATTCGACTTCAGCAAAATGCCGTTGACCGGCGACTTCTTTATCAAAAACGGCGGAGGCACAAGCGCCTTTGGCCAGTGTTTCACGGTAGACCACCTGCGGTTTGCCGATATTCACATTGGTGTTGAACTCCCGCTGCATCCGGCTGGTAATGATTTCAAGATGAAGCTCTCCCATCCCGGACAATATGGTTTGGCCGGTATCTTCATCCTGCTTTACCTGCAGCGTGGGATCTTCAGCCATCAATTTTTCCAGTACCTGATCCAGTTTTTCCTGGTCATGATGGGTTTTGGGTTCAACAGAAATTGAAATAACCGGCTTATGGAATTCCATTTGTTCCAGTAACACCGGGGCCGTTGAATCACAAAGCGTTTCGCCGGTGGAGGAGTCTTTAAGACCGACAACCCCCACAATACTCCCCGCATCCGCTGTATCCACCCGTTCCCGTTTGTTGGCGTGCATTTGTAAAATTCGCGAAATTTTTTCTTTTTTCTTTCGGGTCGGATTGTATACATCCACCCCGGCCTTCAACTGCCCGCTGTAAACGCGAACAAACGATAGTTTTCGGCCTTCCATCATGGAAACTTTATAAATCAATGCCACCAGCGGTGCTTTTTTTCTGGCCGTGCATTCTATGAGATCGCCGGTTTCCGGATGATGCCCCTGAATCGGCGGCACATCTGCCGGACTGGGTAAAAATGTAATAATGGCATCCAGCAATGGCTGTATTCCCTTATTTTTCAATGCCGTGCCGCATAAAACCGGGACTATTTTGAGCTGAAGGGTGGCCTTGCGAATGGCGGCCGCCAGCTGTTCTTCTGGAATGGGAACTTCTTCCAGATAGGCCTCCATAATTTCGTCATCCACTTCCGCAAGCTGTTCAACCAGCTTATCCCGGTACTCTTCGGCCTGGTCAGCATTTGCGTCATCAATATCAGAGATCTGAATTTCCGCATCGGGATCATCAGAATCCCATATAATCTGCTTCATTGCCAGCAAATCGATAATACCCTGGAAATTGTCTTCACTCCCGATGGGCAACTGTAAAAGCAGGGGATTCGCGTTCAACCGCTGGGTGATCATATCAACCGTCCGGAAAAAATCAGCGCCAATACGATCCATTTTATTAATAAACGCCATCTTGGGCACCAGATATTTATCCGCCTGATGCCAGACCGTCTCAGACTGTGGCTCCACACCGCCCACCGCACAGAACACACCAACAGCGCCGTCTAAAACCCGCAGGGAGCGCTCCACCTCTATGGTAAAATCCACATGCCCCGGGGTGTCTATAATCTGGATTTCGCTGTTTTTCCAGTTACAGGTGGTCACCGCAGAGGTGATGGTAATCCCCCGTTCCTGCTCATCCGGCATCCAGTCCATCACCGCTTCACCATCATGGACTTCCCCAATTTTATGGGATCGACCGGTATAATAAAGGACTCGTTCCGTAACGGTTGTTTTACCCGCATCAATATGGGCAATAATTCCGATATTTCTAATTTGACTGATTTGTTTACTCTTCATCTGATTAAAAGTATATCCGCATTTAAAGGGAACCGGATGTCAATATGACCGGATAATGTTTCCGCATCCTGTCCCGCTATTAATATTTTGACCTGATCCACCTCGTTAACATTCAGCACCAGGGTATTCACAATTGAATAAATAGTCATCAATTCAGAAAAAATTCCGCCCGGATGCGACACTGCAACTTCCCGGGTTAAATCAACATAAGCTGTTTTATCATCAATATATATTGCCCTTAGTTCAGTCGTTGCCGGTATCGTCCGTGTCAGACCGCTGGAAGGCCCCTGAATCAGAGCCTCAATAAGTTGCCGGCAAAAGACAACCGGATCATCGGACCCAAGACCGGGATGGTCTTCTCCCAGAAGGTATTGATTCGTAGGTTTGTCCGCAAAATACAAATATACCGAAAAATCAACGGATGACGCCGAAAGACTGTTTAAGCCCAGACTTCCAGACGGGGCCTCTTTCCCCCGGATATTGCCCGGGGCATCGGCTGCACATAGAACCGCAACAGAAAACATCCACAGGCAAATCATCCCGGCAATCGCCAGCCGCCATTTATTGACAACGCAAACTTTATAACTCATACTTCCACGACAGCATGCTTTCAATCGGCTATTAATTAAAATCTGTATATTTTATGCAAGTAAAATTTTTCTGTCAATTCAATAAAGCAACCGGTTTTCAAAAAGCAATCCATTTTTGCCCGTTCATTCCTTCAATCAATGCCATAATAATATATCCACGACATTGAATATCGATTGAGAAGAACCGGTATTAAAATATTTTCGGGTATAAA